>DAOVDS010000231.1 GCA_030669415.1 bacterium | reverse complement strand
CCATGTGAAATACTCGGTTGGAGAGTAATTATATGTTTTTTAGGGACCCGCTTTGCCTACCTGATTGCGAATAAACCTTCACTTGCTATCCTGTTTATTCGCAGTATTATCTTGATTTATTTGTGTCTTAATTTTCTCGATGATATCACGAAAATGGACGGCAATTGATTCCGCTTCTTCTTTGTCACGGCATTCTTCAATGGGGAAACCAACATTTTCTTCTCCGCTATAATGCGCTGCGGTTTTTTTCCAAGATTCAGCACGGGATTCAAGAGCATCAAGAATTTGGAATACATCTGTAGCAGGAAGTTTCAACATATACACAGAAGCCATGGTTACCTCTCAAAATAGAAATTACTGGAGAAACACGCTTTCGCGATGATAGCGCAGTGCTTCCCTATCAGGAGGAAAACGTTCAGGGAGCGACAAAGATTTTCCCTCGAATCCTTGAAATCCAACTATATGAAGCTCGGAAAGAGAATGCCCTTTTGCACGCATAGAAAGTAAAACACGATATGATTCATCAAAGGTAAACAACCCGCAGTCAAAAGCGCGATCATGAAAGGCGCATAGTGCAAGCCCGTTTGTTGGGTCAGCCCTTCTATTTTTGTCAATACTCCAAGGTATAATGTGACTTGCGATAAGCATTTCGGTAACTGATAACTTGCATAATGCACATTGGTATTGATAGCTTGTCAATACTGCTTCGCGAAAAAAACCTTGAACAAGTCAGTCGCACACGTCGAATTCCTTGCGTTTCCGTTTCTCGCGATTGGACACGCAGGAGCTTTTCTTCTAATTGTTTCTGGTTGTCTTTTTTAGCTGACTGTAATTCAGTGAGTAACATTTGACTCTCTATCGCCAATTTTTCCCAATTGGCATGAAATTCATTCCACACTTCACGGTCTGCTTTGCTTGCGTGCTGGAGCCCCATCACGTTTCGTGCCTTATGAAATGGGTCAAAACTCGAGAAGTTGACAAGTTTCATTGCCAATGCACTAGGCGTTCGGTCAATTGCTCTGGCCAAGTCGATAATAACTGGATTGGTCTTGTTAATCTGTCCAAATGGAAGGCGACAATACAGGTTGAAGGCAACAATCAATTCTTCTCGTTTCCACCGATTTTTCCTTGATGATTTCATTTACTTGTACTGCTCTTTTTATCCGCCGTTGAAAATCATCCTGATATGTTTCGTATCAGTATTTGATACGGCATAATACCTCCCATCCTTATCTGTGGGTAACGCTATCAATGATAGCAGATATTCCCAGAATTGCAATCCAGAACTAAAAGAACTTTCGAGCCTCGGGGGACACGACACATATTTTGGTATGTGTATATTCATCTAACCTCCTTATCCCATACCGCAATTATATCGGGATTTTTATTTTCGGCAAGGGGAAAAACAGCCATTAGCCTATGCTCAAGCCTCATGCCTGATTGAATCTGTGAAATCTGTGGTTTGATTTTATTACCACCACGCCTCCCGGCATGGTGCTTCCGGAATGAACCGGACTTGTATTTACACACGGGGTGAAATATAATTTTGCATGGTTCTAAACGTGGAGGTGCTGTGATGAGATGGGTACTGCTGTTCGCGGCTTTTGTCGCATTATGCGGGTGCGAGCCCGAGGAAGAGAAGAAGGCGCAGCCGCAGGACAAGCCAGCGGAGGTGAAGGAAGTGAAACCCGCCCCCGGTGAGAAGGTCCGGCCAATGGTGGCGGCCGGCAGGTTTTATGAAAAGGACACCGTCAAGCTCCGAAAGGAAGTTGAAGGCTACATATCGGCCGCATCCATAGTTGACGAGGAGAAGAAGACGTTCAGCGGCGATGCGGTCGCGCTTATCGCGCCGCATGCGGGGTTTGTGTTCAGCGGGCCTGTGGCGGGTTATTCTTACGCTGCGGTCAAGGGCAAGTCGTTTGACACGGTGGTGGTCGTAGGCTCGCACATACCGGGCGAAGGGGCGTCGGTGCTGAACCTCGACTACTACCAGACGCCGCTCGGGTATGTGAAGGTGGATTCCGAAGTCGTCAAGAAGCTGCTCGCGAAGCCGCATTTCGGTTTCGTGCCCAACCGGCACAACGAGCACGCGATAGAGGTACAGGTGCCGTTCCTGCAGGTCGCGCTTAAGGGGAATTTCAAGATTGTCGCGATAGCCGTAACAGATACCGATTCGAAGCTGATAAAGACGCTGGCGGCTGACCTGGCGGAGGCTCTCAAGGGCAGGAAGGTCCTGCTTGTCGGCAGCACGGACCTGACCCACTACCCGGCCTACGAGAAGGCGAAGGAGATTGACGGCAAGATGATGGAGGCGTGGAAGAGTCTCGATGGCGAGAAGATTGTCAGGCGCGAGAAGGAACTTATGAAGGAGTACGCCGGGACGGACAACCTGGAGTGCGTCATGTGCGGCAAGGCGCCGGTGGCGGTGGTTGTCGAGGCGGCGAAACTCTTAGGCGCGGATTCCATCGAGCTTCTCAAGTACGCCAACTCCGGTGATGTGCCCGCGGGCGACAAGCGGGAGGTGGTCGGCTACGGCGCGGCGGTGATTTACAGGAAGAAGAAGGCGGGCGAGCTTTCGCAGGAAGGGCAGCAGTACCTGCTGAAGGTGGCGCGCGAGGCGATAACGGCGGCCGCCAACGGGCGCAAGGTGCCCGCGTTCGAGGCGAAGACGGACGAGCTCAAGGCGAAGCGCGGGGTGTTTGTCACGCTAATGAAGAAGGGCAGGCTGCGCGGGTGTATCGGCTGCTTCTCTTCGCAGCAGGAGCTTCCCGCCACCATTGCCGAGCATGCCGTGCTTTCCGCGCTGCGAGACAACCGCTTCAACCCTGTTAAGCCAAATGAGCTGGACGACATTAGTATCAAGGTGTCGGTGCTTTCCGAGCGCAGGAAGGTAGATTCGGCAGATGAGGTTGTGGTGAGAAAGCATGGCATCTGGGTGGTTGACCCGCAGACGGGCCGGGGCGGCACCTACCTGCCCGAGGTGGCGACAGATTTCAACATGAGCAAGGACGAGTTCCTCTCAAGCTGCTGCCGCGAAAAGGCGGGCCTGCCCGCGGATGCGTGGAAGAAGGGCAAGGCGGATATTTACATCTACACGACCCAGGTTTTCGGGGAAGGCAAGTAATGGAAGAGCCCGGGCAGGAGTTCTCGCCGGACGCGAGAAGGGAGATGCTCGAACTTGCGCGCGCCGCGCTCGAAGCGGCCGTGAAGCGTGAGAAGCTGCCGGAAGTGGAGCCCGGAAGCGAGGCGCTTAACCTCGAGCGCGGGATTTTCGTCACGCTCAAGAACAGGGAGATGCTGCGCGGGTGTCTCGGCCGGTTTGTGGCCGACACACCGCTTGTTAGGCTGGTGCCGGAGATGACGGCTGCGAGCGCGACGCAGGACCCGCGGTTCCTGGGCAACCCGATAACGCCGGAAGAACTGCCCGAGATTGACATCAAGATTTCGGTGCTTTCGCCGCTGCGGAAAGTCTCTTCGCCCGAGGAGGTGCGCGTCGGCGAGCACGGGATTCAGGTGAAGCAGGGCTGGCGCTCGGGCTGCTACCTTCCCGAAGTAGCCACCGACTACAACATGAGCCGCGAGGAGTTTCTTACAAGCTGCTGCCGTGACAAGGCGGGCCTCCCCGCGGATGCGTGGCAGGACCCGCAGACGGAGATTATGGTTTTTACGACCGAGTCATTTGGAGATGATTAGTCATGCGATACCGGGTGACAATCGAGGTTGACAAGGTAAACGGCGAATGCCACGCAGGCCACAAAGAGGGGGATTCGTGGACTATCGACAGCCCCGACCAGCCGCTTGCGATATGCCCGGTGGCGCTCGTGGCGGTCTGGCAGAAGATTTACGCGATGCTGCTGGGCGCGGATTTCTGGTGGGCCGAGAACTCGGATGTCGCCCTTTTTTCCTGCCCGGACCTGGGGATAGTCACGTTCAAGATTTCCCGCGAACCGCTCGAAAGCTGAAAGGAAACGGGAGAGGCCAATGGAACAGTTTGACAGCAAGAATGCGTTTGCGTACATGAAGGCGCTCTCGTTCGAGCGCCGAAGCGGCAGCCCCGAGGAGCGAAAGGCGGCCCGGCTTGTCTCGGGTTTCGTTCGCGAGATTGGGCTCAAGGCGCGCACGGAGAGCTTTAATGTGGACATCTTCTCGCTGGGCGATGCCAGCATCGAGGTGACGGCGCCCTACAGGAAGAAGTACAAGGCGTGGCCGGTGGGATACACAAGCTCGACGCCGGCGCGCGGCGTGAAGGCGCCGCTTGTGTATATTGACAACCCCGCGCCTTCTCTTCTCTCGAAGACGAAAGGCAAGGTGGTGCTCCTGCAGGGCAGGCTGCGAAGAACCCCCTACCGGGCGCTGAGGAAATCCGGGGCTAAGGCGTTTATCTACATCAACTCGCCGGACCGCCTCGCCGTGGGCAAGCTGGCGTACGAGTTCTCGCGCAAGTTCGGGCGCATGCCGGGCGCGTTTATAAGCTACAAGGATGCGCTCGATATAGTCAAGCGCGGCGCGACGCGCGTCAAGCTGGTCAGCAGGGCGGGCGCGCAGAAGAAGAAATCCCAGAACGTCATAGCCGAGATACGGGGCACGCGATTCCCAGAAGAGGTTATTGCAATTACCGCCCACTATGACTCGGTTCCGTGGTCCGAGGGTGCGACCGACAACGCGGCCGGCAGCGCGCTTGCGTTAATGCTTGCGAAGGAGTTCGCGAAGGCGCCGCCTGCGCGCACGCTGCGGTTCATCTGGTGCGGCTGCGAGGAGATAGGGCTTGTCGGCTCGTTCGAGTACGTCAAGCGCCACGCAAAGGAAATGAATGATGTGAAGCTGCTTCTGAACCTGGATGTCGGAGGCACGATAATCGGTCAGGTTCGGGCGATAGTTACGGGCGCCGAGAAGCTGGCCCACTACGTCGAGGCGCTGGGCAAAGAGATGGGAGTGCTCAGCAGCGTCAGTACCGATGTCGCATCAAGCGACAGCACCCCGTTCGCGCAGCACGGGATACAGGCCCTCAACCTGTTCAGGGGCGGAGGCGGCACCAGCTATATTCATACCAGCGGCGACACCATCAAGCACTGCGGGCCTTCGGGCTTCGATTCGATAGGCCCCATGGCTGTCGAATTCTTGAGGCGGCTGGGCAACTCCGAGGAATTTCCGTTCAAGCACGGGCTGCCCAAGAAGCTGCAGAAGAATCTCAAGGAGTACATCACGGAGCGCTCGGGGCGTGAGTACAAGTACCGCGGAGATTCGGATGAGTGACAGGACGGATAAACTCCGCGAGCTCGACTACCGCTATTGCTGGCACCCGTTCACGCAGATGCAGGGGTGGTTCGAGGAGGATGCGCCCGTAATCGAGCGGGGCGAGGGCGTGTACCTGTGGGATACCGATGGCAACAAGTACCTTGACGGGATTTCCTCGCTGTGGGTCACGTTGCACGGGCACTGCCGGGCCGAGATAAGCGAGGCGATTGCCGCGCAGCTTGCGCTGCTCGAACACTCGACCATGCTGGGGCTCACCAGCGTGCCCGCGACCGAGCTTGCGGCGAAGCTCGCATCGCTGACCCCGCCCGGGCTCTCGCGCGTGTTCTACTCGGACTCGGGCTCGACCGCGGTCGAGATTGCGCTGAAGATGGCGTTCCAGTTCTGCGCCCAGGCGGGACGCACCAACCGCAGCAAGTTTGTCCACTTTGTGAACTCCTACCACGGCGACACGATAGGCTCTGTAAGCCTCGGCGGGATAAATCTGTTCCAGGAGATTTACGGCCCGCTGCTCTTCGAGACTATCGCCGCGCCCTACCCTTACTGTTACCGCTGCCCCCTCGAGCTTGCACCCGATTCGTGCGAGCTGAAATGCACGGGCTCGCTTGCAGAAGTGCTCGAGCAGCACGGTGAGGAGGTCGCGGCCGTGGTTATCGAGCCGCTTGTGCAGGGAGCGGCGGGGATGCTCACGGCACCGCCCGGCCACCTGCGCCGCGTGCGAGAGCTCTGTAATGAATACGGCGCTCTGCTTATCTGCGACGAGGTCGCGACCGGCTGGGGGCGTACCGGTAGACTCTGGGCGTGCGAGCACGAGGATGTCTCACCTGACATCCTGTGCACCGCCAAGGGCCTGACAGGCGGCTACCTGCCGCTTGCGGCGACAATTGCCACGGAAGAGATTTTCGAGGGGTTTCTCGGGCCGCATGAGAGTCGGAAGACTTTCTTCCACGGGCACACTTACACGGGCAATCCGCTTGCGTGCGCGGCGGCGCTGGCGAGCATAGGGGTTTTCGAGACGGAGAACACCCTTGAGAAAATGCAGCCCCGGATAGCGCAGCTTACCGAAGGCCTTGCCGAAATAGCGAAGATGCCCCACGTGGGCGATGTGCGCCAGCGCGGCTTCATGGTCGGAATTGAGCTTGTAAGAGACAAGAAAACGAAAGAACCTTACGATTACGCGAAGCGCACGGGCCACAGGGTGATACTTGAAGCAAGAAAGCGCGGGGCAATTCTAAGGCCTCTGGGTGATGTCATAGTTCTTATGCCGCCGCTTGTCATTTCCCAAGCCGAGATGTCCGAGCTCCTGCGCGTGACAGATGAATCAATCGAAGCTGCCACCGGCAATGCCTGATTTTCACCGCAGAGGCGCAGAGATGCGCAGAGGAAAAATGTTGTTGTCCTTGTAGTTCCGGAAGCACCACGCCGGGGTGGAGAAAAGCGTGGTGAAAGAGATTCCGCGCTGCAGGCAGCGCGGCTAAAATCATCCCGTGCTCTGTGCACACTTGCATCCCCGCAACCGTTTGAGTTATACTTCCCAAGTGAAGTGAACGCGAACCCGGAGTTTGTGGAGGTCTGCTATGAGAATATGTTTCTGCTTCCTTGTGAGTGCGGTTCTGCTTTTGTGCTCTTCCTGCTTGAACGCGGAGGCGGAAAAGCTCAGGAAAGAGCTCGCGTTTCAAGAAGCGCGCATGGAGCGGCTGAACGATAATGTGGCAAACACCAAATCGCTCCTCGAGCAGACGCGCGGCAAGCTCTCAAAAGCGCTTACGGCTGCGCAGGAGGCTGCTGCGGCCCGCGATGCGCTTGC
>DAOVDS010000085.1 GCA_030669415.1 bacterium | reverse complement strand
TACCTGCCGGGAAAGGCGATTCCGATGCTGCCCGAGCGAATTACCCGGGAGCTTGCGTGCCTTCGCCCGGATGAGGACAGCCTGGCAATGAGCGCGATAATGGAGATTGACGCCAGGGGTAAGGTTACTTCAACGAAGCTTGCTCAATCCGTGATACACAGCGACCTGCGGCTCACATACAGCCGCGCGACAGAAATAATTGACAACCCCGACCGGGTTGGCGAGCCCGAGCCGATAGTCGAGCTCCTGCTTGGGGCGCGGGAGCTTGCGTCCGTCCTGCGCCGCCTGCGGCTGGAGCGCGGCGCAATCGAGCTTTCTCTGCCCGAGGCCGCCGTGCTTTTGGACCTCGACGGGTCGGTGCGCGAGATTGTCAGGCAGGAAAGGGAAATATCCCATTTCATTATCGAAGAGTTCATGCTGCTGGCAAACGAGCAGGTTGCACTGTTTCTGAACAGGCGAAAAACACCACTGCTCCTTCGCACGCACGAGGACCCGGCGGAAAAGGACCTTGCGGATTTCGCCTCGTTTGCCAGGTCGCTCGGACTTCAAATCAAACGTGCGCCAGACCGCTCCGACCTGCAGAAAGTGCTCGTAAGCGTGGAGGGGAAGCCGCTGGAGCAGGCTGTGAACTTCGCGCTGCTGCGCTCGCTCAAGCAGGCGCAGTACAACGCGGAGTACGGCTCGCACTACGCGCTTGCACTTGACTACTACACGCATTTTACCTCCCCGATACGGCGCTATCCGGACCTTGTCATACACAGGCTGGTGTTAAGAGCACTGGGCGTACAGGATAATTTCGCCAAGGATAAACTGCTCGGGGAACTGGCGCGAACCGCTCAGCACTGCTCGGAAACCGAACGCAGCGCCGAAAAGGCTGAAAGGGAATTCGTGAAACTGCGCTCGTGCCTGTACCTGAAGGAGCAGGTCGGGCAGATTTTCGCGGGGGTAATCAGCGGGGTGCAGGATTTCGGCTTCTTTGTGCAGCTTGAGGCTCCCCCCGTGGAAGGGCTTGTGCATGTGACGGGCCTGGGTCGGGACTACTTCGAGTACAGCGAGGCGCAACTGACGCTGCGGGGCCGGCGCACGGGCAAGTCGTACCGGATTGGCGCGCAGGTGCGGGTGAAGCTGCGGTCGATTGATATAGAGAAGCGGTTCATTGACTTCGAGGTGGTCTGACCCGGCGCTACCTTGAGAGCGGGACCCTGTACTTGTCACCGCTGACGGGGTCCTTGAAGATAACCGCGTTCTGCTCTATTGCCACGATGACGGCCTTGACACCGTTTTTGACCACAGTATTGCTGATGTTGTACGGCTTGCCCTGGATAATCGCGAAAGATTCCCTTGGCCTCACGCCGGAGCCTATTCCTTCAACCCGTATTGACTGGATGACCTTCTTCCTGTGCGCGCGTTCCTTCTCCCGCTTCTCCCGTTCCTTCTGCTCGACCTGCGCCTTTTCTATCGCCTCCTGCCTGGCTTTTTCTGCCGCCTCTTCGGCCGCCTTCGCAGCAGCAGCCGCGGCGGCCTTTTTCCTGGCATCTTCGGCCGCCTTCGCGGCCACGGCCGCGGCAGCCTTCTTTTTCGCGATTTCCATCTCTTTTACGACATCCTTGAACGGGTCCTCGCCCCACGCAGCGAGCGGCTTGTGCGGGAGAACCGGGGGTATGGAGACCCTCGTCGGCCTGCGCGGCACATCCGCGAACGTAGGGGTCATTACGTGACCGCGCAGAAGCATGTAAATTGAGAAGATGCTGCCGGCGATTATTGCGCATATCATCAGTATGACGATGCGGTGGAGCTTCAGGAAAGACCAGGTGGATGAGAGAAACTCTGCGACTCTCATTTCGTGCCACCTCCCTCTTCGACGAAATAGGTGTCAACGAGCAGGTCTACAGACAGGAGAGGATAAATATCGACGCTGTGGCTGATTTTCATTCGGCGGATATCGAGCAGGCGGGCAATGCGCGTAATACGGTCAACATACTCGGCGAAAGAGCGGTAGTCCGCCTTGATTTGCAGGTCGAGAGACACCTTGGTGAGGAAGCGCTCCTTCTGCGGGGGTGCGGGCTTGATTTCGCGCAGCTTCAGGTTGAGGTTGGCGGCAGCAGCGGTGATATTGCCGAGCATTTCAGGTATCTGGTGTTCGCCCGCATGGTCTCGGCGCAGGCGGGCCAGCTCGACCTTGGCGGCCTGGTATTCCGCGCCTATGTCCACGAGCCTGTCGATAAGCTCATGGTTACTGCGCAGGTCTTCGGCTTTCCTCTCGAAATCCGCCCTGGCTGCCGAGAGCGCGGATATCTTCGGAATGTAGACAAGCACGAGAAGCACGAGCATGACAGCCACAGTTATAGCGAGCGTCAGGTTCCTGTGCAGGTATTGTGCAACTGCTTGCGCGTCGAGCTTCATTCGGCCTTCTCTTTTACTACGATGCAGGAGATGACGAAACTCACGAGCTTGTGCTCGCCTTCTGTCACTTCCTGAGAGTTTTCAAGCCTGACTTCGCTGAAGTAAGGCTTCTGGCTGAGGCGCAACGTGAACTCGGTGACCTGCGCGTGACTGAACGCCAGCCCCGAAGCCTGCAGGTCGAACCCCAGCTTGCCTTTCTCGCCGGCAGTCTTGACAAAAGTCGTCTCAGTGAGCCAGACCTTGTTGGGAATGACTGCAAGCGAGAGCTCACGCAGTATGTCAAACCAGAAAAGCTGCTGTCTCTTGAGCGCGTATATTGCGTCTATTTCCTCGCGCATGCGTTCGGTCTTGCGCTTCTTTTCCTTTGCCTGGTCGAAGGTGGGCTGCAGGTTGGCAATCTGGCGCTCCATCGCCCCGATGTCAGTCTCGTATCGAGCCTGCGCCGAGTGCACTACGACAAAGAGGATTACCAGTGCAACGACAAGCACGACTGCAATCTGCCTGGGTGAGAGCCTGCCGCCCTCTTCGGCGCTTCTCCTTGAGGCGAGCCGCCGCATCCTGCCTGGCAGGAGGTTGACGAAGGATATGACGCTTCTCTGTGCAAGCCCCACGGCGGCCGACAGCCTGGGTGCAATAACGCTCAACTCGGCCTGGTTAATCAGCGGCGAGCCCATCTTCACGCCGGCGACGGGGTTGGCAATCTGGACTTCCATCTCCATGCGGGCGCTGATGAGCTTGTCGAAGTCCCCAAGCTCCGCGCCCTTGCCGGAAAGCAGCAGGAATGAGACATTGTCCTCAGGCGCCTGCTGCCTGTAGAAGCCCAGTGAACGTTCAAGCTCCCCGAGCAGCTTCTCAACCACGTGCCTTATTGCCACGCTGACCCGCTTGGCTTCCTCGGCGCCCTCGGGGGTTGAAATGTCTTTTGGCTTGATTTTGCTTTTGGCCTCGTCGCGGATATCCTCCCAGAAGGAGATGCCATCCTTCATGTGGTCAAGCTCTTTGCGCACGGCAATTGCCAGCAGCCGCGCCTCTTCCTCCTGCAGGGCGCAGCCGTGGCGGCGCTTGAGAATCTCGGCGTCAGTCTCGTTGATATCGAGTTCCGCGCAGATGGCCCGCGTGAGGTCCCGGTCGCCAGTCCTTATCTCCCGGATAAAGGAGATATGCCCCTCCTTGAGTACCACGAGCGTGGTTGTCGTGGAGCCGATATCCACGATTGCGCCGCACTTCTCGCCGGAGCTTGAGACCGCCTTCTTCAGCGCGGCCGTAACGGCGAAGGGCTTCACGCTGAGGGCAACGGGATTGAGTCCGGCGCGGTGGAGCAGGTTCGCGTTTTCCTGGATATCCTTCTTGAGCGCGGCCGCAACGAGGACATCCACCTTCTTCGTGCCATCCTCGAAGGTAACCTCTTTGAGCACATGATAGTCGAAAAGCGCTTCCTGCAGGGAGAAGGGCGCGCTTCGCTCCGCTTCCCACCAGATGCTCTGCCTGAGGTCGTCGCGGGGCATCTGAGGCAGGGAGATGAACTTGACGAAGATGTTCTGGCCGCCGACAAATGAAATGACATCTCTGCTGGTGATATTCTTGTCGGCGATAAGACGCATCAGGAGGCGGGCCATGGAATCGGGGTCGGATTTCTCGCTCTCTGAAATGGCGCTTGTGGCGTAGTTGAAGAGCACCGGGCCTGCCCCGGTCTCCTTCATCTCGACCATGGTGACATAGTCGCCTTCGATATCAAGCCCGATTATCGCCACCTGTAAACCACTCCCTGACGCCAACCGCCGCCGTGTAGTATATCGGCGAAATGGCAGTCTGTCACTATTCTTCTTTCCAGTTTGCGGCAAGGTTCAAGCCGCTCGCACCCTCTCCGTCCAGCTCCACAACCGGCTCGGACAGAAAGACGCACATTGCTTACAGTTTAACACAAAACGCCGGTGCGGGCAAGGTCTTTGCGCGTGAACGGGCACAAAATGTACCCCTGTCAGAGGCGGGATTGAGGCAGTCGGGATGCTGCAGGTCAAGCGTGGATTTGCGTCTCCAGAAGCGGCCTACTCATTCAGGCCGCGCCAGCGCCACAGGAACTTGTCGATATCTACGTCGGCGCGGGGACTTTCTTCACCCCACCAGCGTTTGCTGGGGCTGGTTGTGGTATCTCCGTACGGGTTGGCGTATCCCGGGCTGCCGACGCGCGGCTGCACGCAGCCGGCCAGAGTTGCAGACAGAAGTACCAGTGCAATCAGTATCACCCAGCTTCTCATGACGACCTCCGCGGCTTCCGACAGGCTTGCGAAAAAAGCATCCTGACCCTTCCTTTGACGTTTCTACCCTTTTATGCAACTTTGCGGCCAGGCGTTAGCCTGCATGTTTCTTTCCATGCACAGACAGCGTGCAGGGGTAGCGTCTGACGATTTTTGATTGACATGAAAACTGCTGTTGATACAATACTCGCCTTTTGCTGGTGGCACCAACAGATCACGGGGGGAGCAGCGATGGATTTCGCACTGAGTGAAGAACTCCAGATGGTCAGGGACATGGCGAAGGACTTCGCCGAGCGCGAGATACTGCCGAATATCGAGGATGATGAAAAGAACCACAAATTCCGTCCCGAGCTCGTGAAGAAGATGGGCGAGCTCGGCTTCTTCGGCACAATTGTCCCGGAGGAATACGGGGGCAACCCGGAGCTCGGCTTCCTCGGGATGGCCATCATGGCTGAGGAAGTGGCAAGGGTAAGTGCTTCCTGGGGCCTGCCGTTCAACATGCAGACAGTCGGCCCGGCCACAATCCTCCTGAAGTTCGGAAATGAGGAGCAGCGCAAGAAGTACCTGCCAGGCCTGGTCTCAGGTGAGCTCATAGGCTGCTTCGCAATCACCGAGCCCAATTCCGGCAGCGATGTGGCATCCATGAAGACGACGGCCAAAAAGGTTGACGACGGCTATGTCCTCAACGGCCAGAAGATGTGGATTTCCAGCGCGCACGTTGCACACGTTGCAATTGTATTCGCCTATACCGACACGCAGGCCAAGCCCAAGCACAGGGGCATGAGCTGCTTCTGCATAGATATGAAGGACAACCCCGGCATAGAAGCCAAGGCAATCGAAACCAAGCTCGGCTTGTTTTGCGCGCCAACAAGCGAAATCGCCTTCAGCGACGCGAAGGTGCCGCTGGACGCGCTGGTAGGCGAGGAAGGTTCAGGCTTCAAGCAGTGCATGACCATGCTCGACCGCACGCGCCTCTCCTGCGCCGCACGCGCGGTTGGCGTTGCCCGTGCGTGCCTGGAAGAATCTGCCAAGTACGCGCAGGAGCGCACACAGTTTGGCAAGCCCATAGCCGAGTTCGAGATGATACAGGATGAGCTGGCGCAGATGAGCGTTCGCTGCGAGGCTGCCAGGCTGCTGGTACACAGGGCGGCGTGGTTGACCGACCAGGGTGCCCGCTGCACCAGGGAGGTCTCGACCGCCAAGTACTACGCCGCCGAGGCCGCAGTCGCCAACGCCAACGAGGCGATGAAGATATTCGGCTCCTACGGGTATTCGAGCGAGTACCCCGCGGAGCGCTACCTGCGCGACTCGAAAAGCTACCAGGTGGTCGAGGGCACATCCAATATCCAGAAAGTAATCATAGCTTCATACGTACTCGGCAAACACGGGTAGATTGCTGCACTGCCTGACTTATATGATTAAAGTAAGGAGTTAGACATGCAAGCGGCGAAACAGAAGGTCAGCGACCTCATTGCGCGTCTACCTGACGACTGCTCACTTGAGGAGATTCAGTATCACCTGTATGTTCTTCAGAAGGTTGAGCGCGGGCTGAACGACGCCGCCGAAGGACGTATCCGTACACAAAAAGAAGTTGAAAAGGCAATGGCGAAATGGTTCGAAAAGTAGTGTGGTCTGAGGAGGCCGTTGGTGACCTGGAAGCACTTGCCGAGTATATCGCAAGAGATTCTGCGTACTACGCGGCAGCATTCGTGCAGGAAATTCTTGATGCAGGCTCTTCACTTAGCGAGCTTTCAAAAAGAGGACGCGTTGTGCCAGAGATTGTAGCCCCTAACATTCGTGAGATCTTCGTGAGGGAATATCGCCTTCTCTACAGTGTTGAAGAATCGCGCGTTGCCGTATTAGGCATTATCCACGGGAAGAGAGACCTGAAACGATTGTGGGAAAAAGAAAAACGGGAGCAGTGAACTAACTCTTTTCAAAGGGGCACCCTGTGCGCGACAGAGCTACTGAAGACAGGAAAAAGACCAGGCGTGTTCCAAGGAGCCTGCTCGTGAGCAAGCTTGAGAATGTCTCAAAAAAGGTATTCAAAGAATACCACGGGCAAATAACCGAACTTATTACCGACTCTCCAGGCATATATGCTCTGTATGATGAAACAGAACTCTACTACGTAGGAAAATCCACTGATTTGAAGAGAAGAGTCAAAAGACACTTGCATGACCGGCATTATGCCAATTGGACCCATTTCAGCTTGTATCTTGTTCGCAGGTCTGAACACATCCACGAGATAGAAAGTCTGCTTGTCAGGATTGCAAACCCCAAAGGTAACCGGGTAGTTCCCAAGGGCAGAACAGGCGGGCAGATGCTCAAGAAACTCAAAGTCATGATAAAGCAGGAGCAGAAGAAAAGGTTCAAAGAGATGTTCGGGGCTAAAATAAAAGATGGGAGGGCTATGACGCCCGGTATCAAAGCAGCACTAAGGCGCGGCAAGCTGAAAGGATTAGTACAGCGGCAGACAAAACTTTACAGGACATACAAAGGTAAGGACTACAAAGCGACGCTTACGCCGGGCGGCATAATTAAGTTGGGTAACAAACGCTTTACCAGCCCCTCAGCCGCAGCAAAGGCTGTGACGGGTTGGAAAACGGTAGGCGGCTGGAAATTCTGGTATATAAAGGACAAAGATGGCGAGTGGGTAAGACTAACCGACTATGTTTCGTAACAGATTTGATTACAGTCTGAAAAAGGAGAAAGCAGGAAGTGTGCAGGGTGGAAGAAGTCAAGGCGTTACCTGACTACAAGCTCTATCTGAAATTCTCCGATGGAGTGGAAGGCACTGCTGACCTTTCTGACCTTGTGGGGAAAGGCGTGTTTTCTGCATGGCGCGATAAGAAGTTCTTTGACTCAGTTTACGTGGATGCAGAAAGTCACACTGTCGCCTGGCCGGGCGAAATAGACTTGTGCCCCGACCGGCTCTATATGGAAATAACTGGAAAAGATGTGTATTCTCTTCCTGCACAACAACCATCGGCGAGCGTGAAGGGATAGCCAAGTGCCGGAGATATGCAGGTTCTACGGGATAATCATTCGTATGTTCTACAGAGAGCACCAGCCGCCGCATTTCCACGCTGTCTATGGTGAATACGAGGCGCTGGTCACAATAGACACTATTTCTGTCCTCTGGGGACGCCTGCCTCCAAGAGCATTGGGACTTGTTGTTGAGTGGGCATCGATTCACCGTGAGGAACTCAAGAAGGTCTGGCAGCAGGCAATGGAGCACCAACAACTGGGCAAAATCGAGCCCTTGAAGTAGACAGACTTTACCTGTGGTTCAGAGTGTGGTAGATTACTGCCCTGTAGAGTCAGAGAGGATTGAGGAATGGATGAGATGCTGCAGAAGGTTAAGGAAATCGAGGACCTCCGCGTAAAGATGAGGGCCGGCGGGGGTGAGAAGGCTGCCGCAAAGCAGAGGTCAAGGGGCAAGATGACCGCGCGCGAGAGGATTGACTACCTCTTCGACCCCGGCACATTCGTCGAGTTCGACCTGTTCGCGAAAACCGTAGGCAAAGACTACGGCCTCGACGGCAAGTTCGTGCCCGCCGACGGCGTGGTCACAGGCTACGGCAAAATCAACGGGCGCCACACATTCTGCTACAGCGAGGACTTCACCGTCATCGCCGGAACCTTCGGCGAGATGCACGGCCGCAAGATTTGCAAGACGCTTGACCTCGCCCTCAAGATGGGCTGCCCCGTCATCGGCATAAACGACTCCGGCGGCGCACGCGTCACCGAGGAGATGGGCGCGCTCTCGGAGTACGGCAAGCTCTTCTTCCGCCACAGCCGCGCCTCGGGCGCGATACCCCAGCTTGCCCTGGTTATGGGCCCTGTCGCAGGCGGCCAGGCATACTCGCCCGCGCTCATGGACTTCATCTTCATGGTGCAGGATACATCCTATATGTTCATTGCCGGCCCGCCGCTTGTGAAGGCGGTGGTCTTCGAGGAGACGACGGAAGCCGAGCTCGGAAGCCCCGAGGTCCACTGCCGCATCAGCGGCGTTGCCGACCTGTTCCGCGAGAATGACCAGCAGTGCCTCGACACCACCAAGGAGCTTCTCAGCTACATCCCGCAGAACTGCGAGACAGAGCTGCCTCCTGTCGAAACCGGCGACCCGGTCAGCCGCACCGAGGAAGACTTCCTCAAGATAATACCCACCGACCCCAACACAGCCTACGACATGCACGATGTTATCCACAAGATTGTGGACGACGGGAAGATATTCGAGATAAAGAAGGAGTTTGGCCCGAACGTGATTTGCTGCTTCGGGCGCATGAACGGCCGCACGGTCGGCTTTGTCGCCTCCAACCCCGCCGTTATGGCGGGCTGCCTCGACTACAAGGCCTCTCAGAAGGCGTGCCGCTTCATCCGCTTCTGCGACTGCTTCAATATCCCGCTCGTGAACCTGCAGGATGTCCCCGCGTTCCTCATAGGAACCAAAAGCGAGCGCGACGGCATCATCCGCCACGGCTCCAAGATGCTTTACGCATACTCGGAGGCGACCGTGCCGAAGATTACTCTTGTGTTGCGCAAGGCGTATGCGGGCGGGTATCTCGCCATGTGTTCCAAAGACCTCGGCGCCGACTTCGTCTTTGAGCTGCCGACCGCCGAAATATGTTTGATGGGGCCCGCAGGCGCCGTGAATATCCTCTTCCGCAAGGAGATGAAGGCTGCGAAGGAAAAAGGCGAGGACCCGGAAGAGGTCAGGCGCAGGAGGCTCAAGGAGTTCTACGACAAGTATGTCAACCCGCTCTACTCCGCCGGGCTGCAGCACGTGGATGACATTATCGACCCGCGCACAATGCGGCCCGCAATAGTAAACGCGCTCGAAGTCTGTCGCACGAAGCGCGACGAGCTGCCCCGCAAGAAGCACGGCAATATGCCGATTTGAGCGCGAGAAGCCGGCCAGGCCGGCTCGTTGGCAAGCTGATAATGATAGAAACAGCAGGAGGTTCTGGGTATGGGTCAAACGGACGTTGTAGTGCCCATGAAGGGTAAGATCGTGACTGTTCTGGTCAAGCCGGGCGATATGGTAGAAAAGGATGACGAAATCGCCGTCTTCGAGGCCATGAAGATGGAAATGCCTGTCGTCGCCCCGGCTGCCGGCAAGATTGCCGAAATCAAGGTCAAGCCCGGACAGGTCATCGAAGCTGAAACGGTCGTGGCGGTAATCGAAAGCGAGTAGCGCTGCATGCACATTCGCGCCGGCCTGCAGTGCCGGATGACTTCTTGGCAGATTGAGAATTGGGACGGGAGGTTCTGGGTATGGGCCAAACAAATGCAACAATACCCATGGTGGGCAAGATTGTGAATGTCCTGGTCAAGCCGGGTGACGAAGTGACTAAGGACCACGAGATCGCCACGTTCGAGGCGATGAAGATGGAAATGCCGGTCCTGGCACCGGTTGCCGGCAAGATTGTGGAAATCAAGGTCGAGCCCGGACAGCTTGTCGAGGCAGACACCGTCGTGGCGGTAATTGAAACACAATAAGCCTGTTCTTAACAGTCCGCTGTGGCAGAGCTGTGGCCGGCTTCGCTGTTACAGACTCCATCAGGTACCTGCGGAGTTTTCCTTCGGCCTTAAAGGAATACTGATTGATTCTCGCTCAGCAAAGTGTCTGGGAATTCATAAAAAACGTCATCGGTGAAACTGGCGTAGTCCACCTCCAGTGGAACCAGGTCGTAATGTGGGCCGTTGCGTTCTTCTTCATATACCTCGCCATCAAGAAAAAGTACGAGCCGCTGCTGCTCCTGCCCATTGGCTTCGGCATACTGCTTGTCAACCTGCCCTACGTCCAGCTCATGGGCTTCAGCGACAAAGGCTTCCCGCACCTTCTCGAATTCTTCTTCAAGTACGGCATCTCGTGGGAAATCATCCCCTGCGTAATATTCCTCGGCCTCGGCGTAATGACCGACTTCGGCCCCCTCATAGCCAATCCCAAAACACTATTTGTAGGCGCCGGCGCGCAGCTCGGGGTCTTTATTACCTTCACCGGAATCATCCTTTTCGCCGGCTTCTCTCTCCAGGAAGCCGCCTCCGTGGGAATCATCGGCGGCGCAGACGGCCCGACCACCATCTTCCTCACCCAGGCGCTCGCACCTCGCCTGCTGGGCCCTAACACCCTTGCGGCATACTCGTACATGGCCATGGTCCCGCTTATCCAGCCTATCTTCATGCGCCTGCTGACCACGCGGAAAGAGCGCACCATCGTGATGAAACAGCTTCGCCCCGTGTCCGGCATGGAGAAGCTGATGTTCCCCATGTACGCGACAATTCTCATCTCGCTCCTTGTCCCGCAGGTCATACCTCTTATGGGCATGTTCATGCTTGGAAACCTCATGCGCGAATCCGGCGTCGTGGAGCGGCTCTCCAACGCCGCACAGGGCCCGCTTATGAACATTGTCACCATCTTCCTCGGCCTCTCCGTGGGCGCAACGATGCAGGCTGACCAGTTTATCCCCACGGGCGAGGTTACGGTCAAATCACTTACGCCGGTTCTCATCTTCGGCCTCGGCCTTGTTGACTTCGCCTTCTGCACCATGGGCGGCATAATCACAATCAAGGTCATCAACCTCTTCCTCAGCGAGAAAAACAAGATGAGCCCGCTTATCGGCGCGGCCGGCGTCTCGGCAGTTCCCATGTCCTCCCGCGTCGTGCAAGTCGTGGGCCAGAAGTACAACAAGAAGAATTTCCTGCTCATGCACGCCATGGGCCCGAACGTCTCCGGCGTCATCGGCACCGCATCCGCGGCAGGCATGTTTATCGCCATGTTCGCACAGGAGCACCTCCCCCTCTATGTGTACGCCCCTGACTCAGGCACCGAAGGCGTACACTTCAGGCTCGTCGGCTGGGGAGATGTCTTCACAACACTCGGTGTGCGGTTCGTGGCCGTCTTCGTCATCCTCGGCCTGCTCCAGGTTCTGATGCAGTTTTCCAGCTTCATCCTGCGCCGGTTTGTGAAAGAATGAACAACCCCTCTCTTGGAGGGCATAAGAGACATGGTTAAGTATCTCCTCCTGCACCTGCTCGCCGTTCTGATTGTGCTGCCCGGCTGCACTTCAGACACTTCCGAAACGCCCGGTGACTCGTCGCAGCCGGCGGCAATTACCGCCTTCCTGAAGGATTTGCGCAAGGGCCACGTGCCGGAATACATCGACATGGAGGTTCTGAAGCCCTGGCTCGAAGAGGCTCTGCTCAAAGGCAGGACGACCCGCGACGAAGTTGTCGAGACCTTCGGCACACACTACAGGGACCTGGACCGCCCCGGCCACGACGAGACAATGACCTGGGAGTACTTCCTCGGCCCGCCCGGCAGCACCGGCACGTGGTATCACCTTGTGCTTGACTTCAGCACAGACACGCAACTCCTCCTCGACTGGCGCATCGACGCCACCACCACCTCCGAAGAAGAATAGCTGCTTCGTAAAAGCGCAAGGCCTGCGGATTTCCTTGAAATGTGAACCATTGCGCAGTATAATGATTTTGTGAACCGGTAACAACAGACTCATGGAAGGAAAGCGATATGAAGTTTCTTATAACCATATATCGCGACGAAGACGGGGTCTACATCGCTGAATGCCCATGCATTCCCGGCTGTATCAGCCAGGGTAAGACGGAAAAAGAAGCTGAGAAAAACATCCAGGAAGCTATCAAGGAGTGTCTCGATGTGCGTGCTGAGAAAGGCATGCCCCTGACCGTCACCACCCGCCAGGTTGAGGTTCAGGTCTGATGGCCACACTGCCGGTGTTGAAACCTCGTGAAGTTGTGAAGGCTTTGAAAAAATTCGGCTGGGAAATCGCTCGCCAGAGAGGCAGTCATATCATTCTCACAAAAGACGGACACATTGCAACGCTGTCAGTCCCAAATCATCCCACCGTAGCTCGTGGCACACTGCGAGGTTTAATCGCAAGAGCAGGAATAACTATGTCCGAGTTCCTGGAAGCTCTCAAGAAGTAACTTGCCGCATCTCGCAAGGCAGTAATCTTTTCCACACAGCCCTTTTGTGTTGATGCCCCGCCCTGCGTGTGCATAAATCACGAGAACGTGGTAGCATTCAGAACTGTCACGCCGACGACCTTCTTCCCGCTGTAATGATAGATGATATTATCCTCCATGACGCTGTCGTCAGCGCATTGTGGTTTGCGGTAGCTGATATAAAGGGTATCTGTCTCATTGTCGTAGTCTACCCAGTAGTGTTTCTGCTTCACGCTCAGGAGATGGGGAATAACCTTCGGGTCAAACTCTTTCACTTTTCCCATATCGTGTTCCCCTTCTTGATTGTCTGCGGCTTGGAAGTAAAGAAACCGGTTATCACAAAACCGTCTTTGTTCTCTTTGTAAACTACCACGCAGTCTTTCTCGGAAATACTGGTCTCTGGATAGTGTTTCAGTGCGATCAGCGTTTCCTTTCTTCCTTTCACAACGCAGTCAGGAGTGTTCACTGTCTCAAGTACCTTCTCGATATTCCCACTCATGTAATCGTGCGACTCTATGATATGAACCCACTGCTTCGCCGTAAGCCGAATTCTCTTACCGGAAACCGATATCGTCTCGTCCACGGACTCTCTTATCATGTTCCTCTATACTCCTGTTACCTGTATTATGCTATAAGACTGCTCGCTCTATTTCAACATAATTCGCAGCAACCTTCCCCACACAGCCTTTTTATATTGATGCCCTCCCGTGCTGTGTGGTATAAACATAGTGAGTTCACGTGTCGTTTGTTGCTTCACCAGCTTGAGGAAAGGTGATAGGAATGAAGATCGGAATGAATGCAGAGATCCACTTCCATCAGCAGGATCAAGCATCCGTTTTTCTTGAAACCACCGTCAGCGGCAACGAAGAGAAGTTCGCGGAGATTTTGCTGTTCTGTTGCTTTGCGATTAGGCAAATGGTTAACTTCGGCAGAGACCCTGCTGCTTTTGCAATTGCAAGGCTACTGGATTATGCGAGCACCGCATTGAAGGAGGTTGCAGACCATCAGAGTCCGGATGAAGCCAAGTTAGTTGAGTACAAAGGTTCGCCGGGCCGGAAGAGGTTTGTAGCCCGTGTAACCTGCACGGATGACAGGCTTGGATTTATTCTTAAGCCGAAAGGGTTTGGCCTGCTGGGTCGCGGGATGGGCTACTACGGACCCGACTCTGTCACTCTGCTCCTGAAGTATTTGGTGAAGAAGCGAAATGGTGACGATGAGTTTATTGGCAAGCTCGCTGCGGCAGCAGCCATGTGTGCACAAGCCTATAGCCAAGGCCAAGTATCGCTGGCAACACAGTCCCAAATTGCTATGATGGTGGCTGCCACTACAGCCGGTAACTATCTGGAGTGAGATTCAAAGATACGACCTTAGACGTTGTGTGAAAAGGTCTGAACGTGACAGAAGAGGATAGCCTAAACGCCGCACTTCACCATTTCTTCCTTCTCCACATGTATGACCAGAGTTATAAGCCTACCCAAATCGAGTTCTCAGACACAGACATATTCTATAATGAGATTCTGAATAGGAACTCGCAGCATTTGCTACCCGGTTTGCTTTCTGACCCCACCTTGAGTTGGAATAGCTCCAAGACCTTTGTTAGTGAGGGCATTCGTTTGGGCTATTTGCCGCGATACTTCCCAGACGACATCAACG
>DAOVDS010000045.1 GCA_030669415.1 bacterium | reverse complement strand
AGGGACTCAAAAACTGGTATGCGCTAATAGAAGATGGCGAACTTGACACATCCGAGATTGCCCCAAGACTCAGGGAACTGTCGAAACAGATGCGAGAAGAAAAGCAAAAGCGCGACAAGCTGATTGAAGTCATGCAGCAAGGAACGCCCGAACAGGTTGAAGATGCCGTTGTTGCCAGCTATGTAACCAATCTACGAAGCGTACTCAGCAACGGTTCGTTTGCAGAGCAACAGGAGTTCCTAAAATCCTTCATCAGGAAAGTCGAAGTCAAAGGCCCTAACCTGTTTCTGGAGTATTCGTTACCGATAGAACCTACCGCTCACCAGGATGCTGTTTTCCTTTCGCCCGAAACGGTTTGCCGCAGCGGGCGCATACGCTGAGCTTGCGGGCGCAGCTATCGCAGTACTTGAATGCGGAGCTCTTCGTCCAGCCCCCGCACTCCTTACATAAACCCTTCTCCGAAGGGTACTTGGGGCCTATTCACCTGAAACACAACGGCGTGCCTTCGGGCGGCTTCGCCTCCTTTATAGGGTCCGGCTTTGTGCCTCCGGTCTCCGTCGGCGATGGCTCGCCAGTCACCTCGAACGCAACCCTGTAACCTTCGAGCTCGTCGGAGAGCAGGTTGTCGAGGAATTCGTTGTCTTTCTTGGACTTGACCTGAAGCAGAATCAGGTCTTTCTCGCCCTTCATGGCAAGGCCGACATCCACAATGCCGTCAAGCTTCTTTATCTGCGGCCCGTACTTCGCCGCCACCTGCTCGACAGTCGGCTTCTTCTGCGGCTCCTTCTCCTGCGCAAAAACCAGCGCCCCAACCAGCACCACCAGGCTCAACACCAATGTCACCCTCAACATGTCTTGCTCCTCCAGAGAATCCGGTTCATGCTCCTGTAAGTTGAATTCCTAATCTGCCAGCGAGTTGCGACGATTCCTTGCAGAAATACCTCACTTTGGCTTGTTCTCCTCTGACTCGAAAAGCCAATTTACAGGTCTGTAAAAAGAGTCCTTTACATACCAAGGACTTACGTCGAGTTTTTAACAATTTAACAGGGTTATTATGATACATATGCGCGGCTAAACCGGGGCCTGTTGTGTAAAATCCAAATTTCAAAGCCCATTCTCAGGGCATTCGACAAGAATAACCGCTCTATTCGGTCTCCTACTTCTTCCGGCGAAGAAGGAGAAAAATCACAACACCAGCAAGTATGACACCAGCGATAATCAATCCAGACGCAAGCCAGTTTGTCGTGGATACGCTTTGATTCGGTTTAGAGGCAGGGTTATCGAGAGAACGGACTGCTTTCATGATTGCCTGCAGATAGGCAGCGTCGGCTTCTTCTCCCTTGAGGTTGGGGGCAATGCCGGGCAGTTTCACGCTCTTCTCAAGGTTGGTGAGACTAAACAACTTCCCTTCGGCAATGAAATATGCTTTATCAGAATCCTTGTCAACCACCAGAACTTCTGCTTGCAGGTCGCTTATTTTTTCAGCATGCACAGATTTTTCTCTTACGGTTTCACTATCATATCCGTGCCAATGCCAAGCTCCGACAAAGTCTGGGTTCTCATGTTCCCTGATTTTTGTCCTGACTATTGGCTTTCCCCGGGACTTGGCTGCCGTGACATTGACATGATATATGCCGCCTTCTCTAAATAAGAGATATAGCTCGTCACCTATCTGACAGACCCTAAAAGGCCCACTGTCTGCTGTCGAAAAAGCGTATGTTTCTATCCACTCCTTGGTTTTGTCTTCCCACTCCCAGGCCACAAATTGTTGCTGCCATGAGACAAAGAGTTCCATCTTGCCTTTACAGTCTACTCGAACATCAAAGAAGACAGAACCACTTTTCCACCTTGGAACAAAATCAATTGGAGAAAAATCAAGGTGCGAGACGCCAGCATTTCGCTGGAAGGAATCGATTATCACTACTCCATCGGGAAACTTCCCGTTAAAAGCTATGATATCATCTATCGCAATTTGCATTATACTACCATGGAGAAGAGAAAATGAGAAACCAGAAAATGACACAGCTACAAGATGCTCTATTGAGATATCCCATGCTGGCGGAAAAACATTTTCTGGTCGTGAATCACCAGAGCACGCATATATATTGAAAGGAAGCGGGTATGATAATGCTGGCAATTCCCCGTTTTCAGCTGGACGGCAACTTCCTTGAAATAACTTGTCAAAGATAAAAGTCTGAGATTGATAGTAATGAGGATAAATTGTATAAGCAGATTTCCCCACTATAACTATTTTCTTCCATTTCCATTGGTTTTCTTTTACATTGTTTACTTCTTGCTGCGCTCCAGCAGAAGATGTTAGAATGTGTAGACAGACTACTAATAAGAAGAGAAATACTGGCGTCGGGGGACACAATACGTATTTAGATGTGGTACTCAAGTTTTCTCCCCTTTTCCTGCCTCTACCATAGTACTATAACACAAAGGACTGGTGTGGGCAACTTTTCACTATCCCCTCCGGCGGAGAATGAGGAAAATCACAACACCTGCAAGCACAATAACCGCGCCAATCATGCCCGGCAAGAGCCAGTTGCCGCTATCCGGCTGTGCCTCAGACGGTTTTCCTGTAAGAGCTTCTCTTACTTTAGGCTCTGGTTGTGATGGTTTAGTTGGCTGCTCTGGTATGGGTTTGTCGTTCGGCGACTGTAGCTGCGACGTATTCTCTGCAAATGTCTCGCGGGCCGCATCCTTAATCCAAGGTTTCTCTGATTGGAGCAGTTTGAGGATACGTTCCCGCCCAATATCAACCTTGTCGCGTTTCCACTTCCAGAAGAAGAACCGAGCGTCGCTCTCCTTTCCTGATTGGAGTAAATAATCAACAAGGCCGTCCAGAGCAGATTCAGAACTTGTCGACAACGAATATATTGAAGACCGAGCTTCGCTATGGCAGGCGTCGACCTGCGCGCTCTGAATTTGAAGTATCTTGAACAGGAACGGCAAAACACTTTCATGTTTGACCCAGATTAGTTGCCGACACGCGTTAAGCCTCCTAACACAGCTCTGTAGCCACTCCTCATGTGCCTTCCCTTTGGGTGTTTCGCCAGTATCTCGCACAACCTTCATAGTCTGGGAAAAAAGGGAGTGAAGCTCCGCCGGGCTGCCTTCCACTACATCAAGCTCCACCTTAGTCGAGAGTTTCGCAAGCAACTTCCCACCAACTCCATTTCGCCCAGCGACCGGGTATGATAGTTCCACCGTAGCTTTCCCAGCAGGAATTTCGGAAAAGCAGTAGTGAAGAAAGACCTTCTTCCTGATAACATCCCCCGGTTGAAGTCGGCGCTTAGGGAATTGAAACGTGCCTCCTTGCCCGGTACTCACCTTCCGCTTCTTCCAGCCTCCTGGAGCCTGTATTGCTGAGAACCCCTGCCGCATGTCGGTCAACGAGCCGGTTCCTCCTGTTCCTGGGGCTTCTGTTATTACTATTGGCTTGCGGCCTGTGTAGCGAATACTCACATCAATCACCACCGGGCCGCCAGCAATTGTTCTTCCTTCTACCGGTACTGCTTTCATTTCAAAGTCAGAAGCATAGACGGCAGAAATGAACCAAAACGGGAGTATTATTGGGAGATACAAGGCTTTGAACCACATACATTCTTCCTTTTTGATGGCTTCTACTGAATCTGAACACTTCTCTCACAACTATCGTCTACAGTGCCCTCTTCTACACCGTGATTGGCCTCCGGAGACGTGGTCTCTCTAATCCAGAAATCTCCAGCACCGTCTTTCTCCGCTTTCAGAACCACCTTGTATCCCGAAGTCTTGACGAGTGCACGGCGTCGGGGGACACAATACGTATTTAGATGTGGTACTCAAGTTTTCTCCCCTTTTCCTGCCTCTACTATAGTACCATAACACAAAGGACTGGTGTGGGCAACTTTTCACTATCCCCTCCGGCGAAGAAGGAGAAAAACCACTGCACCAGCTAAGATGACAGCAACAACAGCCAAACTCACAACAAGCCAGTTTGTACCTTCTTCTGCCGATTCAAGCTGTTCAGGGACAGGCGTTTTCACAGTCTCTGGTTTGGGAACTTTCCCCGATATAGGCTGTTCTTCCTTCCTTGGTTCCTTTTCTGGTTGCTCTGTCGAGGGTCGCGGTTCGACGTAGTCTGGATCCTTGTCTTTGATCTTATTGGTCACAAGAGAAATGAGTTCTTTGACCGTGTCTTCTTTTTTCAGAATCTCACCGGCAAGTTCTCTCAACTCATCTGTGGCGTATGGTTTTTGCGAATATAGAGAAACAACCTTCGGAACCAAGACATCTTTATAGCGCAACAGCTTGTTGTTGAGCTTCACTTCCTTCCACTTGTTCATCTGCCTGTTGTGTTTCCTAACGATCTCCCCATAGTGAGGGTCACTTGGTGGAACATCGTAGGCAACAACAGAAGGAAGATTCTGGGACTCACGGCTGGTGAGATTGTCAAAGACGAATTTCAGAGTCTTCAGATATGGAATGACAATTTCCCTTCTCGCGACTGAAAAATCCTCTTCGCCAGACTTGTAACATTGCGCCTGCAAGGCTGCTCCCCAGAAGCTGTAGAATCTGCAGGAATCGGGTACTTCCTGGGGGTACTGCAATGCCTTCTCGCAGTATTCCGCAACTTTTTCTGGAAAAACTGGCAAGCCCCCGGGGGTTTGTATTCCACTATTGATGTAGCTGTTGGCAATTGCAGCGTATATCCTTCCCTTATCTTCGGGGGAATCATATTCTTGAAGAAGTTCAAGGTACTGTGTTTCCATCTTCTCCATTTGTTCCGGAGTTCTGCCAAATCTACGCTGGCTGTCGATTTCCCTAAGACGAGGGCCCAACTCATTTCCTCCAGCGGTCAAGACACCTCCGGCAGGAGTCAAGAGGAGTACGACATTGGCGGCCACTATCAAAATGGTTCTTGTCCCTCGACTCATCAGCATGTCCCCTCAATCCAAGAACTATCCCAAGCTCCTTATCGGCGTCGGGGGACACAATACGTATTTAGATGTGGTACTCAAGTTTTCTCCCCTTTTCCTGCCTCTACCATAGTACTATAACACAAAGGACTGGTGTGGGCAACTTTTCACTATCCCCTCCGGCGAAGAAGGAGAAAAACCACAACACCAGCCAGCACAACGGTAGCAATTATCAAACCCGGCATAAGCAAACTGGTGCCCTGTTCTGCTAATTCAGACTTCTCAGGGACAGGCGTTCTCGCAGTTTCTGGTTTAGGCAGCTTCCCCGACTCCGGCTGTTCTTTCTCCTCAGGTTCTTCTTCGGGTTCTTTCTTGACGGATTCGTGCTCCTCAGGTGGTAGATTGGCATAGCCCGGGTCGGTTTCCTTTATCTTGCTTTCGACGGCTGAAATAAGCTCATCTACAGCATCCCCTTTCTTGAGAATTTCGCCTGCAAGTTTTCTCAACTCAGCCGTAGCATAAGGCTTACGTGAATACAGGGAAACGCATCTCGGCATCAGCGTGTGCAGATGGGGCAGCAATTGCCTGTTGAGCATAACTTCCCTGCACCTTGCAAGCTGCTCTTGGTGTCTTCTTAGCAGCTTTTGGTGTATAGCATTGTTTGGCGGGCCAGTAGCGCGATAGGGCTCTAGTACAGGAGGCTCCTGCATCTCGCGGCTGGTGAGATTATCAAAAACCAGGTTTAGAACCTTAAGGTAAGGAATGACGATTCTCTTTCTCGCGACCGGGAATTCCTGTTCGCCAGATTTATAGTATTCCGCCTGCAAGGCCGCTCCCCAGAAGCTGTAGAATCGGCAGCGCTTGGGTATGTCCTGAGGGTACTGCAAGGCTTTCTCGCAGTACTCGGCAACCTTTTCTGGAAAAACTGGCAGCCCTCCGGGGGTTTGTATTCCACTGTTGATGTAGCTGTTGGAAATTGCAGCGTATATCTTTCCCTTCTCGTCGGGTGAGTCATATTCCTCAAGAAGTTTGAGATACTGTGCCTCGATCTTTTCCATTTGGGCCAGAGTCATATTGAGAGTACGTTGCCTGTCTATTTCCGTGAGGCGAGGGCCTAAGGTATTCTCCTGCGCAGTTGACACATTTGGCGCAAAACCGAGTATGAACAAGTTTGCAATCAAAGCCATCAGCACAGCACAATTGCTTCTTCGGTTCATCTCGTCGTTCTCCTAATACAAATACCTACTGAAGGTCTTTATTGCCATGGTCCCTGCCAGCCACCAACGACCCCCATATAAGTCTCTCGGCACCTTTGATTTACTCCGCTGAACTCAGTATTGGTATTCATGGTAGCGAACTCGACCCAATTCCCGTCTTTATTCCTATATTCATTCTTCCAAGTAATAATATAGTTAAAATCAACATACCCCGTGCCGTCGTGGATATAGCCGATTGGACACGGGCCATCCGAAATATTGTCTGGAACTTGGTTGCTTTGATTGACTTTCCATAACACAGTCTTCGGACCAGATGTTTGCTGCGTGCCGTTAGGCCACGTCCATTGGTGCTGAGGTATGTTCTCTCGGAACTGGGCATTGTAGAAGCTAACTGTGGTCGTCGGATTCACTGTCATCGTGTATATTGTGTAAGCGCCGATTTGATTGTTTGGCGGACCAGGATTTCCCAGCCCCACATCTTGGGGGTTAGTTATTGTTATTGAAGTTGGTGCGATGACTGTAAAACCGAGCGTATCAGAATATGGTGCCGTCCCAACAGAAGCGCTGACAATTGATGTTGATGGGCTGTGACTTGAACTGAATGTTATGCTGGTTCCAGTATTTGCGGATAAAGAGCCGCCGCCAGTCCATCCCCAACTGACAGTTGTTCCAATAGTCGAAGGATCAACTGAGCAAGTTACCTCTTCGCCAATACCCAAGGTGGTTCTGGCCCTATTTGCGGGGTGTGTAGAGACTGTCTGAGAATTCAACCTTATGACAGTAAGCCTGATATTACGGTCCCAGCACTTCTCGACGCCGTTGGACTTGTAGACGAGGTCAAGCGCCACCTGGCCCACTTGTTCCCCCTGGACGTACAAAGACACGGGGACAATCTGCCCGGCTAACGGAATGATCACTGGCAAATCCAGGCTTGTTCCGCCTGTTGGCCAGTCCCATACAGTTATGCTTGTGCCACCTGCCGAGGCATCCAGTTTGAGAATACCGGACATGGGTTTGGGAGATATGTTGAGCTGGATTTCGGCCCGAGTATCGGGGCCTGCCCACACATACCGGCCAGGCAAGTTACTCTCAATTGCATCATCCTGTGTGTCGATGTCTCCATCGTTGTCTGAGTCTGTTGCCAAATCTACTTTAACAAGCTCAAAAACGCCTTCTACTGTTTCTGCGATAGAATGAGGATCCTCCTCCACAACAGGCTCGTAGAAATACCCTTTACCACCTCTGCCACCATCGTATGTCGCATCTCCCCCGTTGCCATACTTTAGGTGAAACTCTCCCGTGCTGGAAAGGTCAAGACGTACATCAATGTGTAGTGCACCGGCGGAGCCGCCGCCTCCGCCACCAGCCTCGGCAATTGCGGACGGGGCCCCATGCGTGCCGTCTGCGGAAATGGTGCCATTGTTAATAAACTGCCCGAATGTTGTGTCTGGCTTCCTTACTGTGATTTTTAGGAACCCGCCTCCCCTTCCACCAGGGGTACATTTGGCGCCATACCCGCCAGGTTTGCCTCTGTTGTTGTTCGTTTCGTTGAAGTCGTTCTGTGTTCCCCCGGCGCCTCCGCCTGGACCCTGACCTGGAGCACCCGCCACACTGCTGTGGAATCCGCCACCACCGCCTCCACCAGTCTCACTGTGGCCGCCGAAACCTACTCTGTATTCCCCCCAGTAGCCCTTTCCATTTGCTGAAATCTCGCCGTCGTTCTGAAGATTAGGTGCTTTTATCTTGAAATTGCCGCGCATCTTGCCAGTGGAAGTGACAACCATGTCGCCACCGACGGGGAAGTCAATGGGCTCCTCTTGCGCCCAGCGCGTAGGGCCTTCGTACAAGAATCCACCGATTGTTATATATCCATCGATTGCGCTGCGAGTGCCTTCGAAAACAATTTCGCCGTCCTCAAGCACTTCGACATTGCCGAAGTTGCAGTCACCGCGGACGACAATAGGTGAATTGGAGGCAGTAACAGTAAGGGTCGCTGGCGGGATGTTTATCTTCTCCTTCACCACATGGCTTTGAGAATAACCTCCGGTGCCACGGAACTCGACAGTGACCTCGTGCGGACCAGCATCAAGCTGAGGTATCACCTCAGGGTTGAACTCAAGCACAACCTCTTCTTCGGGGCCTATCGTCACTTGCGCCGAGAGGTTAGTGAAGTACTGGCCTGTTGGGAACTCCAAGAACGTATCGGTTGTCAAGGTAACTGACTCAACATGGCTTATGTTCGCAACCTTCAGCCTGAAGGTCTTTGTGCAACCGGGTCAGGTGTAGGTAGGATCAATGGTGCTGTTCATGTACACCAAGTTCGCGCTCTCCGGCTGCGGGGAGTGGTCAAACTTGTTCTTCCACCAGCTTATCCTGCGTTGGCTTGCGTCCAGAGACATGAAGTCAGGCATGGCGTCCGCATCAACCTTCACCGGAGCCAATGTGAGCACGCGCGCGACGCCAAGAGGATTGTCAACCGCGGTAAACCAAGCACCGCCGTCATTCTTATAGATGGTCATGTGCGCGGGACTTGCTTCAGCTATCATCCCTATGTCGGCAAACGTATCGCCATCGGAATCGAGCACAGCGAGTGCTGTGAGATCTTCGGGCGCTTTGTAAGTGATCATGCGGGGTACCATGTCGAGGTTACCAGCGTCTGTGACATTTTCCAGCCACAACATTGGGCCACCTGGTTTAGCAGCAACGGCATCGATCTTGCCGTCACTGTTGATGTCCCCAGCAGACAGAAGGGTAATTCCATGGTAGAACTCATCGGCAAAGAGGGGTTTCTTGCTGAAAGTTATGGTTTCGCCTCCGGAGTTCTCCCAAACAGAAATTCTGCCAACGGTCTCATCAGGTGCCCATTCAACCACGAGAAGGTCCTCGCCGATTGGAACCATGGGATAGGTCTTGCTTGCGCAATCGAGAACAACATCACGCCGTACAAAAGGATTTCCAAGATTCTCGTACCAGTATATGTTTGCATCAGCCTGCGCAAGCGCGTAGACGTCTGGAAGGTCGTTACCGGTTATATCAGCTACTGCGATCTGAATGACATTCGGGATATTATCATCCACGACTTCCGGCTCCAGCCAGGCATCGCCACTCTTCTTGTAATAGTAGATGGTGTTGTTAACTGACGAGTAGGCGAAGAAACTGCCTGCGTCAGTCAGGCCGGCAGGCACAGGCGCAATCAGGTCAAGCTGTGGCGCGTCTGAAATGACTGCATTCGGCGACCAGTCGGGATGTGCTTCGTAGAAGCCAATATCCACCGTGGCAGTTTCATCTTTATCGCCGTCAAGTATTCGGGCATTGCCATCCCAATCATAATCGCCAGTTGCCGCGGTGTTGTTACCCGCGTCAATGCAGGGAGAATCAGCCTTGAGGTGATAATCGCCGCTGCCGACAAAGAGCGGGTCGGAGTCAATTACGCCGTCGCCCCAAGTTACCGGGCCGTTGACGCCGCCGCTTGTCTTGTCCTGAACGTCTGAGTAACTGACAGTCACGGAAGCGCCGTTCTTCACATACAACTGGCTGCCTGACCACGCTGAAGTGTTGCCCCACAAGATAGTGTTAGTTATGGTCGCGCTTGCGTTGCTGTCGTAGACGGCTATGCCGCCACCTGCGCAGAACCACGGGTCTGTGTTCGCGTTGTCTGCCACGGTGCAGTTGGTGAACGTAGGACTTGCATAGCCTGTGACAAAAACGCCGCCGCCGTAGTAAAGCGTCTGGTTGCCTGCAATGAGCGTATTCAGGAACTTGGGACTGCAGGCATAGTCGGAGCTGTTTGCCTTGATGTAGACACCTCCACCTCTGCACGTTGTGGTGGTGGCACTGTTGTTCCTTATTATGCAGTTCTCTATTGTCGGGCTGGTCTGGGCTGTTGCCGCCCTCATGAACACAGCGCCGCCGAAGCTTGACGAGTTGTTCTCCAGTATGCAGTTCCTAACCTTCGCGGTGACGCTGCCGTAGAGTGCCTGCGCGTAGAAGTAGACAGCGCCGCCCTCGAATGCATTGCCGTTCTTTACGGTGAAGCCTTCGACTATGCAGTCGCTGCCTTCGCCGCTGTTGAAGACGAACCCGCGGCCTGAGTTTTCACAGTCGATGATACAGTTGTTTGGGCCGTTTTCAGATTTGACTGTTATGGCTTTGCCGCCGAAGTCGAGGTCTTTGTTGCCTGTGCCTGTGTAAGTACCGTCAGCAACGAGCACCGTATCGCCGTCGGTTGCGGCGTTGATGCCTGCCTGGATGGTGGAATAATCCTGCGGCACACGCAAGGTGTCGCCCGGTTCGGCCTGGGTTTTCATGTGGGGCAGGCCGAGGCACATAACCACACAAACAGCCGCCACAAATGCAAGCTTTTTCATAATAGTTCCCCTCTCTTTAGCCGTGCAAGCGAAACATGATTTCAACACGCGGGTGGCGGAAACATTCCAGGAACTTGACGAATTTCCCGACCGTACAGGTTGCGGTCGGGGTGCGGAAAGGTGATTCTGTCGGTGGGAAACTTGACTTTTGGCGGTGGGACGGGTAGAGTGCGAAACCTGTCGGCTGTTCAGGAGGAAGGGATGGAAGTTCTTGTCGTCGGGTCGGTGGCGCTGGACACAATCGAGACGCCGGAGCTCAAGGTGGAAGAGGTCCTCGGCGGGTCGGCCTCGTACTTCTGCTACGCTTGCTCGTTCTTCGCGCCGGTAAGGCTCGTCGCCGTGGTGGGGCCGGATTTCGACAGCAGGCACGTCGAAGCGCTGCGGGGCCGGGGCGTTGACACATGCGGTCTCGAAGTCAAGGAAGGGCGGACGCTCCGCTGGCACGGGCGCTACTTCGGCACCGGGGACACGCGCGAGACTGTCAAGGTCGAGCCCGAAATCATGCTCAAGTTCCGGCCCGCCATACCGGAGCAGTTTCGCAGCAGCAGGTTCGTGTTTCTTGCAAACTGCAACCCGGGACTTCAGGCGCACGTGGCCAGGCAGGTCCAGCCGGGAGGAGTGATATTCGCCGACACCATGGACCTGTGGATTGAGTCGCAGCGGGACGAGGTGCTTGCGCTGCTCAAACTAATTCACGGCCTCATTCTGAACGACCAGGAGGCACAGCACCTCACAAGCGAGAAGGACCTGATTGCGGCCGCGAAGAAAATCTCAGCCCTTGGCCCCGATACCGTAATTGTCAAGAAAGGCTCACATGGCGCGCTCATGCTCATGGACGGTAAAGTCAGCGCGCTTCCTGCCTACCCCATGTGTGCCGGGGTATGCGACCCGACCGGCGCGGGCGATTCGTTTGCCGGCGCGTTTATGGGTGCGCTTGCGCGCGCGGGCGAACTGAATGCGAAAAACGCCAGGCGGGCACTTGCCTTCGCAACCGTCGTCTCCACATTCTGCATAGAGAAGTTCAGCCTGGAACGCCTGCGCGAAATTGGCATGCCTGACATAGAAGAGCGCTACGAAGCCTACCGCGAGATGCTCGCAATCGAGCCTCTAAAGGAGTAGGAATGGCCAGGGTCAGGACTTTCATCGCCATAGAATTGCCGGAGGCTGTAGTAGCGAAGCTCGCCAGCCTGCAGGACAGGCTCCAGGGCAGCGGTGCCCGCGTGAAGTGGGTCAATCGAGATAACCTGCACCTGACGCTCAAGTTCCTGGGCGACGTGGAGTACGAGAGGGTCAGCGAAATCAGCCAGGTCATCGGCGGCGCCGTTGCGGATATAACGCCGTTTTCAGTCAGCGTGAAGGGGACGGGGACATTTCCCAGGGGCTCCGGTGCGCCAAGGGTCGTCTGGGCCGGCCTTGAGGGCGATACCGGGCAGATAGAGAAGATGCACAGCCGCCTCAACGAGAAGCTCGTGAGGTTCGGCGTACCTTACGAGAAACGCCGTTTCAGCCCGCACATCACTATCGGGCGCGTGAAATCGGCTTCGGGAAGCAGAAACCTGATAGCAGACCTTCAAGACTTCAGGACAAGCGACTTCGGACAGGTGGATGTCTCTGAGCTGGTCTTCATGATGAGCGAGCTCACCGGCAAAGGCCCGATATACACCGCGCTTAGTCACATCCCGTTCGGAAATGCGTGAGTCCCCGGCGCGGCGCAAGGGATGATTATAGCATTTCACGGTTGGTATGTAACCGTATGACGCGAACCAGCCGATTGCGGCGGTGTTCCAAAGCCCTCCGCCGTACGGCGGATTCATCGGCGGGGAAAAATCTTCCGGCTCGCCTGCGGTCTGCTGCTCTACTGTCCCGCTTTCCTGCTGGGCGGGATAATCTGGCGTGACATGTCTGCCTGAGAATCGTCTTTCGAGCAGGCGGAATGTACGCAGTTTTGCGCATGGTTCGACTTGACTGTTTCGATTTGTGCGATATAATTCCACAGCAGGGCTTGTGACCAAACAGGCCGGACAAGAGGTAAAGGACACATGATTGAGCTTGACAGGTTCGAGATTATTGAGAAGATAGGCGAAGGGTCCATGGGCGAGGTCTACAAGGCCCGCCAGGTAAGCATGGACCGGGCCGTGGCACTGAAGGTGCTCTACTCCGAGCTTGCCCAGGATGAGGCGTTTGCGGACAGGTTCATGCGCGAGGCACGCGCTATCGGCAAGCTCAACCACCCCAACATTGTCCAGGGAATCGACTTCGGGCAGAGCGGCGAGCACCTCTACTTCGTCATGGAATATGTCAAGGGCCCTTCACTATATGAAATCCTCAAGCAGGAGGCGCTTGACGAGGATGAAGTGCTCGAAGTGGGCCTGCAGGTGGCTCGCGCACTCGAGCACGGCCACAGCCAGGGCATCATACACAGGGATATCAAGCCCGGCAACATAATGATATCCACTGAAGGGGCCGCCAAGGTCACCGACTACGGGCTCGCCAAGCGCATTGAAGGCAGCTCGGAAAAATCCACCGCCCACGGCAAAGTGCTTGGCACGCCGTACTATATCTCGCCGGAGCAGGCGCGGGGTGAACAAGACATCGACATCCGCTCCGATATCTACTCGCTCGGTGCCAGTCTCTACCACGCTGCCACCGGCAAGCCGCCTTTCCCCGGCAAGAACGCCCCCCACATAATGAGCAAGGCCCTCAATGACCCATTTCCCGACCCGAGGGAGGCAAAGCCTGAGCTCACCGCGGCGTTTGCCAGGCTCATCCTGAAACTGACTCAGAAGGACAAGGCAAAACGCCCCGCAAACCCCGCCGCCCTGATTAAGGAGATAGAGCGCGTCATGCGCGCCAGCGCCGCAGAGAGACAGCGCCAGTCAATCGGCGCTAACCTGAGACGCACGTTGCACAGGGTCGTCGCCAGAGATGCAGGCAGCGAGCCGGTTATGCCTCCGAAGATAAAGATGGCGCTCGTCGGCGGGATTGCAGCCGTCATTGTCGTAGTGCTGGTGGCGTTCCTGCTGCCAGGGTCCGCGCAGCCTGAGAAGCCGCCGGCGCCTCCACCACAGGCAGGAAAGACCGCAGTTACTCCTGTAAAGAAGACAACAGAGCCCGGGAAGGTCGTTCAGGATAAAGACTCCTACGCCGACGAGCAGATGCGCAAGGCGGAAGCGGAGTTGGCGGAGAAGGCGCGCCAGGCCTATCTGCAAGCCGAAGCGTTCGCACGTGGAACGACTGACATCGAAGAGGCGGTAGCTCGCCTCAACCGCCTGGCCGAGTCCTACGCGGGCCCCTATGCCCAAAAGGCAAGGAAGCTCGCCGGAGAGCTCAGGACCGGATGGGAGAAGGAAGGAGAAGAAGAGCTCAAGAAGCGCAAAGCCGCCGCGGCACAGGCCCTTGTCTCGTTGAACTACGGCGCTGCGGCGAAGGTATACGCTGAGTTCCCCGAACGCCTGCAAAATACTGTCGCGGGCATGGAAGCGGGCAGGCTTGAAGGTGAAATCACCGAGCAGGGCCGCAGCCACTACGGGAGGCTCAGGGACCAGGCCCAGAAGCTTGCCTCGCAGGGGAACTACGACGAAGCTGTCGAACTCTACAGAAAGGCAGCCGGGTTCGGACTGAAGGAGGTCACGAGCCAGGCGAATGCGAGAGTTGCCAGGCTGCAGAAAGAGAAGGCCCTGGCCCAGGCTCGCCTGGAAGAAGAGAAAAGACGCAGAACCGAGCAGCTCTATCAGGCATTCTATCCCAGATACGCCGCCCTTGTCGAAAAAAAGGACTTCAAGGCCGCTGTTGCGCTGTGTCAGGCTGAACTCGACGACAGCTCCAGGAAAGAGATTCACGAGCTTGTCAGGGTCCTCCTCTCCGACGTTCAGATGGTCATCAAGGTGGACCAGGCGGGTCGAGAGGGAGCTGATAACCTGAGATTACAGGAGTATACTTTCGAGCTCGAGGGCGGCAGGACGGTCGAGGGGCTCGTCAAGCGCGTAATCAATGGAATAATCGATGTCGAAATCGCCACGATGAAAGGCGCTGTGATTGGTGTCGAAATCGACCGCCTTACGGGCCAGTGCTTTGTGAAACTCGCTCTCGTTATGCTCGGCGATAAGCCTGAGAGCCACCTCGCCTGCGGCGTCTACCTGCTCTTGGCCAAGAAGGACGGTATAGGTGCGCAGAAGGAGTTTGACCTTGCCGCTGCAGGCGGTATTGACACCTCACGATACAAGGACAGAATCACCGCAGTCAAAGGGCGCCAGGTTGAACAGCAGGCCCAGCGCCTTCTCGAAGAGCTTGTCAAGTCCATCAAGCGCAAGAAATGGAAAGATGTCGCCCGGATAGCGCAGACCCTCACCAGGAAATACAGCGACACCAGAGTCGTCAAGACCTCCCGGGCGGAGATTGAGAAGGCCCACACCGAGGCGGCGCTCAAGCTCGCCTCCGAGGAAAAAACCAAGCCTTCCAAGAAAACCAAGAAGTCCGCCGGACTTGTCGGTACTTACTACAACGGGCGCAACTTCGACGACCTCAAGGCCCGCCGGATCGACTCCACCATCGATTTCAACTGGCGTGACGCTGCGCCGCACCCCGATGTCAGGAGAAACAATTTCTCAGTCAGGTGGGAAGGTTTTGTTGCTATCCCAAAGTCCGGGCGTTACACTTTCATTGTCAATTCCGACGACGGCTGCCGCATGTGGCTCGCCGGACAGGAATTGCTCAACGACTGGCGTAACAGGGGCGCGGAGGATTCAACAAAAGAGATAGCCCTGAAAAAAGGCTACTACCCAATCAAGATAGAGTACTACGACGCCGGGGGACATGCATCTGTCAGGCTCCTGTGGTCTGTGGGTGGCCAGAGGCAGGTGATACCGGCCGAGTACCTGAGCCATACTTCGAAATAGGGGAAATGAATGAACACAGATACAGTCAAGCACACGATGACTGGCTTGGTCGTCCTTGCGCTCGTTCTGTCTGCGGCAGTCACCGGGTGCAAGTGGCACGACAAGGAAAAAGACACTTCCGTCCCACCGGCCCTGTGGGAAAACGCGCCTGCGCAAGTCAAAATCAGGAGGTTGACCACCAATCTCATTGAAGGTTCACCAGCAGAGTCAGAGCAGGCGGAAAAGGAACTCAGGGACATTGGGCACCAGGCGCTCTACTTGCTTGATGCTGAGCTTGAGGAAGGCCACCCCAAAGAGAAGGAGAGACGCATCACAGATACCATGGTGGTGATACTCCTGAAGGATGCATCGTCCGTTCGGGACAGATACCGCACTCAGGCTGTCAAGGATCTCATCAGACTTGACAAGAGGTTCGGTATTATCGACTGGCTGCTTCTGCGCCTTGAGACTGCTGACCAGGAACTATCCAATTCCATTTTCGAGGTGCTTGAACTCAGAGAGTACATCTCCGCCAACTGGTCCTGGGCTGACCGGGCCTGGGACGAGCTCTCAGTCAGGCTGGCTAACAATGTTGACGTAATCAAGCGCTATGTGACCTACAAGCTCACCAGCCTTCCCGCGTTCGACACCAAGAGCATGAACTGGGGCAAGTTCGACGCTGAAAATGTCTTTACTGTCATGGCCGAATTCGTTATCGGTGAACACTACACAGACCTGGCGCCCTTGTTTGCCGGAATGCTCGATGCGTCCGAGCCGAGGATGAGACTGCAGGTGGCGCGGGTGCTCGGACACCTCAGCTATGCAGCGGCTGCACCAAAGCTCAATACCATGCTGACCGAGGATTCCGATGACAGGGTCAGAGCCGCCGCTGCCGAGGCGCTCGGACGCCTTGGCGCCGCCGGCGAGGCTGCCACCACGCTTATCGTCCTTCTAAGGAAAAGGGAACTCCTCGGCTCGAAAGTCTGCTGGGCTCTCGGGGAGATGAAGGCGCAGAAGGCGGTTGGGGCCCTGATGCAGCTTAAGAAGCAGCCTGCCGCAATGCTCGCGCTGGGTAAGATTGGCAACGAGCTTGCCGTAAGGCCGCTTGCCCGAGCGCTCGAGTCCTCGAAAGACCCGCAAATAAAAATAGCCGCCGCCCGCGCACTCGCCAATTTCAACACCAACCAGGCGCTCCAGGCTCTCAAAAGAGCCCAGGCCATCGTCCCCTCGCACTACACCAGGGCGCATATCATCTTCGCAATCTACAAGATAGACCCTCAGCCACACAGAGTGGCAGTCGAGGCCCTCCTGCTGGACCCGGATGAGTCGCTGCGACTCACTGCAATGATACTGCTGACTTCCAAAGGTTCACTGCGCAATCTCGCCAAGATAATGGAACTCATAGGAGGTGAGGCGCCTGACAAGAGAGCCCGGTTCTGGGAAACTCTGAGCGCCTCCTTTGAAGCTATTCCAGACTATCACCCTTATGGCCTCTCACATACTCGCGCCGCTGACTCCAAGAAGATAGTCGACTGGTTCAACAAGAATAGGGCAAGGTTCTTCTGGGACGGCGCCGCACAGAAGTTCAGGGTCAGATAATACGTTGAATCCCATCCGCACCCACGAAGATTGTGTAGCAGACATAATCTGCTTCCCTATTTGTCAGATTTGCCAGCTTTTTGCCACTCTTCCTTCCACTCCTCAGGATGCGCGAGAACATAGGAGTAGTATATCACGAGTGTAAGGTAGGCATAAGCAGTTGTGCCGATTCTGCCCATTTGCTTGCCCCACCTGCCAGCGGGGTCCCACGAACCGTCTGCACACCCGCCTACCCGCTGACTATCGTAAAGTGCCGCCTTCATTGCCGCATTCCACTTTTTCCAGTCATCTCCGCCGATTTTCTCAAGCGCCATTGTCCCGAAATACCAGTAAACAAAGTCAACCTTGGTGAGGTCGGGCTTCTTGCGGTCGTACTGGGGCAGGTTTTTCATGAGTAGTTGCAGGCTTTTTTTGACACCGGAATTGTCTTTCGCAGCACCGCAGAGTAACCGGCAAGCAGTAGCCGCCGCCGTGAACGTAGGGAGCTTGAACTTATCGCGGGCCGCGGCATCCTCAATAGCAAGCCCCTCTTTGGCCATGCGGCTCTCAAGAAACGTCAGTACCTTCTTGAACACTTTATCCGGAACGGCGATAACTGGCTCAAATGGCGCCTTGGGTTCAGGTTTCAACTGGCTCTTGCCAAGCGCGTTGAGCGCCTGTACAGCCCAGCAGGTGGTGAGCAAGTCGGACTTCTCTGAATCGAACTTCACACCCCAACTGCCATCCTTCAACTGGGATGCAATCAGGAGTTCCGCCGCCTTTTTCAAAGGTGGCTTGAATTCGGCCTCACCGGTGGTTGCATAGTTCTTCGCGAGCGCTAAAGTAACAAGGGCGTGGTCCAGAAGAGGCTGCCCAGAATCCTTAATAGTGAACTTCCCAGACTCGTCCTGACATGCAAGCAGCCAGTCCAGCGCGCGCTTGATTGTCTCTTTATAGCGTCCTTTAGTGGGCTTGAGGTCTACTGCGAGAAAGACAAGTATTGACATGCTGGTCGCAGTCAGGTCGCTCAGGCCCTCTGAGTGTCCCTCGCACTTCTTTCCCAAAGCGGAATCGCAATGCTTGTTGAAGGTGGTGGCGCTCCATTTGCCATCCTTGTCCTGGTGACGCTTAAACCATCTGTGCGCCGGATAAACAAGTTCTGGTTCGGCCGGTTTGAAGTTCTTCCTGTATGTCTCAATAGCCTCAAGCCAGTCGCAGCCGCGGGTGTGGTGAACGAAGCTGATGTCCTTGACCCAGCAGTTGTCCACAGCCAGGAGTATCAAATCCATGGTTGTCTCAGGCGTAGGCGCAAGTACCACAGGAAGGGTTCTGAAGCTCTTTGTGGGATAGAAGTTGTTGGCGCTGTGCATGAGATGCGTTCTGAGCTTGTCAAGCCCGCGAAGGTCATAGGGGTCGGGAGAATCAGTTTTGAAAAGCTCAAACGGCTTGGGCCCCACCTTTTTCGCACCAGTCTTCAGGCATGGGCGGTACCACCATATCTTCAGTGTGCAGACGAGTTTCTTCTCTTTTCTCTGCTCTCTGGTGGCTGGCTTCACTTCCATGAAATACGGCTGCAGTGTCGGCGCGAGGTCCTTTATAG
>DAOVDS010000319.1 GCA_030669415.1 bacterium | reverse complement strand
GATGGTGATTTCGGGGCTCAATACCTTCACTTGCGTTATGGTCGATAATCCGCCTTCCCACAAGCTCCGCATGATTTGTTGCCTCCTCATACGTCGTGTTCCGTTCTGGCCTGGTGGTTAGCCTTTAGCCAGGCTGGATTGTCCAGCTTGCCCACATCAGCTTCCCTTGGCGCACTCATATATCACCTTCCCGTACTTGTTGGCTGGATATACGATGCCGCCGATGACGTTCTTACTCTCCTCGAACCATTGACTGGAAATCACGATAACATCAAAGGGATGACCCAGCCCGCTGAGCGCCTCGTCAATTCGTACGCTTTCTTTGCGCCTGTCGCCGGGCTCCGGCTCGACGATGAGCAGGTCAATGTCGCTATCGCGGGTCATCGAGCCCGCAGCAGCGGAGCCGAAGAGGATAACCCGGTCTGGATTGGAGACGCTCAGGACCCGCCGGACAATCTCCTGGATAAGCGCTTCATCTATTTCCACGCCAACATTCCTTCATTGACCAAAGTTCGGCACGGTTGCCTTCGGGCTCCCGGAGAGGATCGGAAAATCCAGCCCCGTTGTTAACAGCCACCTACTCTACCATTGAGCTGCCGGGAAATATGTCACAGTCTCTACTATTACCGACGAAAGAACTTTAGCGCAAGCAAAAAGCAACTGAAATTTCTGGTTCTGCACCAACTTCCTGAGACCCACAAATGCGTTCCTTGCGGTGAGATGTAAGAAGCAAAGACTTCCTGGGATTATTATCATGCCTCTGCGGTTCTGCCCTTGTCCTGCGCGGAACCCGGGACGAAAAAGAGTACCTGGTTCACTATCAGCACCCCGCTGAGAATCAACAGCGCACTGTGCATTGAAACGGCGTCCGAGACAAATCCGACAACCGGCAGGAACGCAAGCGCCAGCAGCGCCCTGAACAGGGCATCGATTGACAGTATGGTCGCCCTGTTGCCCGATTCGATGTGCCGGTTGAGCTCGGTAATCATGGGTGGCCTTCTCACGTTGCGCATGAATATTACGCACAGGAACAGAAACACACCGCCGACAGAAACGAGCCTCAGCCCCAGGACAACTACCGGCAGGACTGCAAGCCACCCTATCACGTTGGTGATGTTCGCCCTGGAGAATCGCTTTTCAAAGAGGTAGGCGTACCTCGACCCGAAAGCTGTGGCGATAAACACCACCGTATAGATAAGTCCAAACCACTTAATCGGAATCTCCACCTGTCTCATATACGGCTGGAAGAACTTCTCCGACGCTCCGAGGCAGAACGCGAAAATGGCCGAGTTCACGATTATCCGGCAGACTATCCTGTTGCCTCTAATGTGCTTGAGAGACCCGAAGACATGCCCGAAATGCGATTTCAGGCTGAACCTCGACACCTTGTGCTTCTCTTCGATTTTCGCGTAGGTCAGCGCGTTTACGCAGTTGACAACCGCGGGCGCCAGAGCGAACACGAAAACCATGTTATACCCATACTTCTGCGCTATCACTCCTCCTGCCGCGCAGGCTGCCGCCTCGCCGAGTCTCGCCCAGAACTTGCCCTTGCCGACAACCTCGGTAAACGAAATTTTTGTCCCGCTTTGCTCAACGTAGTCATAGATATACGCCTTGTGAGTGCCCGATTTGAACGCCTTGTTTATCCCCATGAATATCATCGCCACGAGGAACAGCCAGAAACCGTCCGCTACAAAAAAAATCGCGAAAGCGGGAAGCAGGCAGAATCTGGAAAATATGAGCGATGCCTTCTTGCCGAACTGGTCCGCGACTACGCCGCTGGGTATCTCCAGAAGGAATACTACTGCCTGCTGAATCGCGTAGAGGACAAATATCTCTGTGAAAGAGAGCTTGTGAAACTGCAGGAACAGTATCATTATGGGAATGAAGTATCGCTGAGTCTTGAGAAACTCAGTCAGGTAGAACTTGCGTATCTGCCACATTCAGACGGAACCTACTACTGCGTCACTATTAAAATTGTACGTTCCTGTTTACGTCTACACTTCCAGGATACAGGAAACTCAACAGCTATTTTTAAAAGTGGCAAGCCACTACCCCTTGCCTCGCACCACAACGACAATCTGCCACGCCGCCTCGAGCAGTTCTTTTACACCTTCGCCCGTCACTGCGGAAATCAGGAACGCCTTGCCGGGCATTTCTCCTGCTGCCCGAAGCGCCTCCTCGCGGGAGACTACATCTATCTTGTTAAGCGCAACAAGCTCCGGCTTTTCGCCCAGTTCTTTCGAGTACTTCGCCAGCTCCTCCCGTATGGCGCGGTATGCCTCCGGCGGCTTCGGCCCGCCCAGCGGATGTACATCCACAAGGTGCACAAGGACACGCGTGCGCTCCACGTGCCGCAGAAACTCGTCGCCAAGACCGGTCCCCTCGTGCGCACCCTCGATAAGCCCGGGCAAATCGGCCGCCACCATCCGGCGGTAATCAGTCAGCCTCACCACGCCAAGAGATGGGACAAGCGTGGTGAACGGATAGCTCGCAATCTTCGGGGTTGCATCCGATATGCGCGAAAGCAGCGTTGATTTGCCCGCATTGGGCAGGCCCACAAGCCCGATATCCGCAATCAGCTTGAGCTCAAGGTTGAGCCAGAACTTCTCGCCCTCGGTGCCCTGCTCGAAGTCACGCGGCGCCTGGTTCGTCGCCGTGGCGAAGTGCTTGTTGCCGTACCCGCCCTTACCGCCTCCGGCCACAATCACTTTCTGCCCGTCTTCCAAAAGCTCCGCATATATCTCTCCAGAATCTTGTTTTCCATCTTGTTCACCACGGAGGCACGGAGGACTTGCTTTATTGTTCTTTTCTGTTTTTCTCTTCTTATTCTTCTCTGTGCTCTCTGTGTCTCTGTGGTTCAATTGCAGCTCGCGCCGGACTATCGTGCCTGCCGGAACGCGGACAACTATATCCTTCCCGTTCCTGCCGTGCTTGAGTGAGCCCTGACCCGGCCGCCCGCTCGCTGCAATGTAATGCACCTTCGCGGCGATGTCCGCCAGCGTTGCCAGCCGCGTGTCCGCCACGAGGCAGACGGAGCCGCCATCGCCGCCGTCGCCGCCGGCCGGCCCGCCGCGCGGCACGTACTTCTCGCGCCGGAACGATACGCACCCGTCACCGCCCCTGCCGCCTTTGACAAACACCCTCGCTTCATCCAGAAACATCACAACCTCCGCGGGAACATCTTAACCACGGAGGCACAGAGAGCACAGAGAAAAATGCAATGGAAAAATATGAAGCCCCGCAGTTCACTGCGGGGGTAATCCGAACGTGTAAGCGTAAAAGCCTGCCGCGATAGCGCCGCAATCAAATTTGAAACCCAGCGTTGCCATTTGAAAGGTCAATAGAAGAGCATAATATCTTCGTTGCGATTTGCCTGAATGACACAGATGGTGTATAATATGGCTTCAAGAGAGTATTTTGCAGCCACAAGAGGCAAGTTTGGCCAGCGCTGAGAGCAAAATAGCAACCTATAGAGTGTTCGAGTGGTTCTGGTTTATAGTCTCACTGGTTTTCGCACCTGTTGCGTTAACCATTGAGTTGCACATGATTGTGAGCGGAGCTGCAATATGGAATATCCTCCTAATGGCTCCTTTTGCTTTGTTCTTGGTTTTAGTTTTTCTAAACTCAATCGGCTTTACCACCGTTACATATAACAGGGAAACTCAGGAAGTGCGAATAACAGAAACCTCTTTCGCGCTGGGATACCGTGACACTTGGAACCTGCAACGGGATGACATAGCCAAGGTCGCTGTTGTCCTTGAAGAGACGCTGAGCGTGGCCAAATCCGTATCTGTTGAAATTCTCCTGCGCAACAGGAAGAAGTCCGTTGCCATAAGCTCAGGGTTTCCGCTGGGTGCAAAGAGGCGTGCCAGGCGCCTGGCAGAGATACTGGGAGTTGAAGTTGACCTCGGACTGCACCGAGGCTCCAGAGCCGACTGGTCACTGGATGCTGACGAAACCTCGTGGTTCTGGGGCCTGCTGGTGCGCAAGAAGAAGGCAAAGCGTTTGAAGAAGCGCGGGAAGCCGGCTTTCGCAAAGAAAGAAACTCAGAAGGAGTCAGAAATGAGTTGGCCTCTGGATTCTGAGGATGAGCTTGTACGCAACCTCAGCCGGCTGTTGACTGAGGGAGGAAATGAAAATTTCCTCATAGTTTCCGCAGGTGATGTGTATCTCCAGTTTGCGGCTTCACCTGGTAACAAGGAAGTCTATTGCGAAGCTGTGTCCAACGAGAACCTGCCTGCGGATTTGCACCTTACGGTGCAGAAGGTCATGGCGTTGAATCAATTGGGATTTGAAGATACTGGCGATTTGCCTAACTTTTCTCGGAATTTCGACGTTTCTGGCGAGCAGGATATTCTTGAACTTGCCCGACTGGCGCGCTCAGTCCTCTCGGATATATATGGTTGTCCAGCAGAGACCAAACTCAAATTCGAGCTTAACCTCGGGTAAGCGAGTGTGCAAATAGAAGGGATTACATCAGTCGCAGTTTATAGTCGCGGCGGGTGAGCTCGACTTTCTCCTGCTCCATGTCGAGCTTCACACCCCACTTCTGCATGGTCGAGGCGCCGATTATCAAGTCCTCAGCCATCTCGTCGAGCACGAGAAATTCGTCC
>DAOVDS010000018.1 GCA_030669415.1 bacterium | reverse complement strand
GCAGGGTCTTAACAAGGGCTTCTGTGGCGCGCCTGTCCTTGAGGTGCCCGAGTGAAGTGGCTGCCGCCGTTCTCACATCCTCGTGGGTGTCGCCGAGAAGGGCAATGAGAGGCTCAACCGCGCGAGGGTCCCGGTAGAGTGCGACCGACTGTGCGGCGTACTGGCGAACCCATCGGTTTTCGTGCTTCATTGCCTCAAGCAGCAGGTCAAAGGCCTTCTCCTCTCGCAGCATTGCCAGTGCCTTCAGAGAAGAGAGTTTTGTGAACGGCGCATCCGACTTCGCGGATTCGAGCAGCGGTCTAATGGCGGCTTCGCCCAGCCACACAATAACCTCACATGCATCGTCATAGAGGCGAGTGTTGAACAGCTCAATGAGCCGGGGAATCGCCTTCTGGCCGCCTGTCTTGACCAGTGCCTCGGGTAGCCAGCTAAACTGGTAAATCGACTCGTCACCGGGGTTTCTTGAAAACTCCAGCAACACCCTGAACGCCTGCTCAGAGCCAATGAAAGCCAGAATAGAAATGGCGCTGCGCGTGCCCTCGAGGCTGCTCTTCCTCAGCACCTTGGCGAGTGTATCCACCACTTTGCTGGTGTCTGCAATCTTCCTTTTGCGTGCCGACGCGCCGAGCGACTGGATTGCCTCCTTACTCACCCTCGAATCGTCGTCGGTAGCCGCCTTGAGAAGTGCGTCTGCCGTCTTTTCGCCGGGGAATTCCCACAGGGCCTCAGCGGCGCGTGAACGCACGTCTGCATCTTCATCACTGAGTGCCGCAATCAGCGGCTCAAGGGCGCGCTTGTCGCCAAGTTCTTCAAGGGCCATGGCGGCGGCTGCACGGGGACCCGGGTCCTTGTCGTTTTTCAACATCTCAATCAGAATATCTGCTGCTTCGCCGACTTCCCTGTTGCCCAGCCATACCGCCGCAGTTGCACGGGCGCTGTGGTGCTGGTCTTTTAGCGCGGCCAACAGCACCGGTATCGCTTCAGGGACCTTGATTTCTCCTACTGCATCGACAAGCTCTGCCCGCAGGAGTCCTTTCGTAGTCTTGAGCTTCTGCGCGAGCGGCCCAATTGCGCGCTTGCCATACGACGGCAGTATCTTCTTGGCGTACCAGCCCAAGTGGCCAGGGTCGGCTGTTACAAGGTGAACAAGCGGTCCCAGAGCCCTCTCATCCTTGTACGGATAGAGTGATTCAACCGCCGTTTCCGCGACGTAGGAACTGGGGTCTTTCAAAGCCTCTATGAAGGTGGGAATAGCTCGTTGGCTGTACTGGTTCGCAAGGGCGCGTATTGCGCGTTCCCGCACCTCATCGTGCTCGTCCTTCACCACCGGGAGGAGCGCGTCTACCGATTCTTCCCGCCTGATGGTGCCGAGTAACTGCGCGGCTGAGAATCGGACCTGGTAATCCTCGTGCTTGAGAAGCTTCACCGCGGACTTGAACGCTTCTTGCGCCTCCGGGTGTTCCGGCAGGGCCGACAGGGCCGCCGCCTTTGCAGGGGCGCTGCCGGTTCCCAGCATCTCCAGGAGCACCTTTCTTCCGGCAGACCCTATTGCGGCAAGAGCATCAGCGGCCCGCATACACTGGGTGATGTCTTCCGTCTGGCAGAGGACGCCCTTGAGCGGCGGGATTGCGGGTGTGCCAATCCTTTCAAGCGCACGCTTCGCCATTGAGGCGTGTGTGGGCAGTAGCTTGATGAAACCTTCTATAACCTTCTGGTCTGCTTGTTTGACGAGCGCTTCTACGGCGCGCGTCTTGCCGTTCTTGGCGCTGTTGCGAAGTATGGAGAAGAGAATGCTCCGGCTCGCCTCGGGCCTGAGCTTGGCCAATGCCGTCACAGCAGTGCGCATGCTTGTGACGGAGTCCTCCGCGAGCAGTTCGAGTATATTGGGGATTGCATCCAGTGCTGCGGGGGTAATGCCCCAGTGCAGATAGGGTTCACGCAGGAGAAGCAGTACCTCGAGGCGCTCCTTCACCTCGGGGTCTTGAGTATTCGCCAGCTTTTTGGTGAGTATCTTGATGACACTGCCGTTGTCTGCAACCAGCAGCTTCTTCAATTCCTGTTGGGCGTGTTCCCGTTCCTTGTAATCTTGGGCTTCCAGTTGTATGAGCAGTTGGTCAATACGGGTTTTGACGGCTTCTGAAGGTTGTTCGGGGGCGGTTTTCCGCGGCGATGAACGCCGCGGCTTTGGAATTTCTTCAGGTGTTTCATGCGGCGGGGAGGGGCAGCCGCATGCAGTCAGGGCAACGAATATCAGGCATGCTGAAGTCAGCTTGTACATCACAGTACCCATCTGTCACAGGCGGGATTATATCACACGCCGAGGAAGTAGTACAGCATGAAGCGGGCCCAGAGGGCGAGCCAGACTGAGCCAAGCACTACCGCGAAGGTCGCTTCGCGCTCGCCTTCGAGATGACCGCCGGATTTGGCGGCGCGCCTGATTCGTCTCAGGGAGATTGCGCCCAGGACGACCGTCACACACTGCCCGAGCCACAGGATTATGCCCAGCAGGTTGTAGAGTACGATTGCGAAGGGCGCCAGAACAATGGCAGGCCCCAGCGCGGCCATCTCGATTGCGGTGTAGATGATAAACGGGAACGGCAGCAGGCTCAGTATGAGTGCGGGGCGGGCCAGCTTTTCACGGCCGACATAACCGTGTTTGCCTTCGGTGGTGAAGGGCAGGAGTATCCGGGCGCCGCACTGTGGGCAGCGGACTTCCTCGCCGAGTTCTTCATCTTTCGCCTCGAGCTTCTTACCGCAGCGGCACTCAAACCGGTAGGTCACTGTCAGTTTTCTCCGACGAAGCTTCTGTCAGGATAAGGAGCGCAGGCCTTCGGTGCGGGCGCATCAGGAAGTACCAGAGTACTACCGCCAGGATTGCGCCCGCAGTATCGGCGGCGAAATCGCCCGCAGTTCCGAAGCGGCCTTCCACAGAGAGCTGGTGTGTCTCGTCGGAGAGGCCGTAAAGGCTCGTGAGCGCCGCGGACACAATCATGGCAGCCGGTACGCTTCGGCGCAGGTCGCGTGCAAGGAATCGGCAGAGGAGCATCCCGAGGCCCCCATAGAGCGCGATATGTACCAGCTTGTCGAAGCCGGGGAAGGGGTAGACAGGCGGGTGCTCCATCGGGACAGACGACATGAAGAATATAGCGGCGCAGTAGAACACGATTGCCGTCAGGTCCAGGATTATATGCGTGCGGCGGCTCAAACTGTTCTCCCAACGAGCTAAACGAGACGGAGCCGCTCACTTCTCCGGCGAATCTCAGGGCGAGTCTGGAACGACCTGCCCGGAGACGATGGTCTTCAGGGCGCGGCCGAAGACTTTGCGGCCGTGGAAGGGGCAGTTGCGGCTCTTGGAGCGAAACGCGTTCACATCAATTTCCCACTCGTTCTCGATATCCATTATGGTGATATCCGCAATCGCACCGGGGGAAAGGGTACCTCGGTCGAGCCGCAGTATTTTCGCTGGGGTTGTGGAGGTAAGCTCGATGGCCCTGCTCAGGGAGATGACGCCCGGGCGCACGAGCTCGGTTATAACCAGCGGCAGGAGAGTCTCCATCCCGATAATGCCGAACGGTGCGAACGAGAATTCCACATCTTTCTCTTCTTCGGTATGCGGTGCATGGTCGCTCGCAATGGCATCTATCGTCCCGTCGGCGAGCCCGGCCTTTATCGCCTGGATGTCGGCGGCGGTGCGCAGCGGCGGGTTGACCTTGTAATTGGAATCGAAGGTTTCCACGCATTCGTCGGTCAGTGTGAAGTGGTGCGGTGTCGCCTCGCAGGTAACGCGGATGCCCTTCTCCTTGGCTCTGCGGACAAGCTCGACGGAGCCTGCCGTCGAGACGTGGGCGACATGCAGCGTGCCGCCCGTAATATCGGCGAGTGCGAGGTCGCGTGCGACCATGATTTCCTCGCTCGCGCTGGGCATGCCGGGAAGGCCGAGAATCATCGAGACGGAGCCGGCGTTCATTACCCCTTTACCGGCAAGCTCCCTGTTCTCGCAGTGGTTGATTACCGGCTTGTCGAATATCTTGGCGTAGAGGAGCGCGCGGCGCAGTATCTCCGCGTTGGCGACGGGGTCGCCGTCGTCTGAGAAGGCTACCGCGCCACCGCGGACAAGCCCGCCCATCTCGGCGAGCTGCTCGCCCTTGCGGCCCCTGGTGACTGCGCCAATGGGGAACACGTTGGCGTGTGCGGCGCGGCGCGACTGGAGAATCACAAACTCGGCGGAGGCCTCGCTGTCTATTGCAGGCTCCGTATTGGGCATGCAGGCGCAGGAGGTTATCCCGGCGGCCGCGGCGCTCTGGGCGCCGCTGGCGATGGTCTCTTCTTCTTCGTTGCCCGGCTCGCGAAGGTGCACGTGCATGTCCACAAGCCCGGGTACTACCACGAGGCCCGAAGCGTCGATTGTCATGTCGGGGTTTTGGGGAGCGTTCCCCAGGGCGGCAATCTTGTTGTCCTGCACGAATACGTCAATAACCTTGTCCAGCCCGCTTGCCGGGTCTACGACGCGTCCGCCTTTGATAACAAGGTTCACTCAGCGCCCCCTTGTAATAAGGTACATGGCAGCCATGCGAACTGCCAGGCCGTTCTCGACCTGTTCCAGGATGACGGAGTGCGGGCCGTCAGCCACCTGGGGTGCAATCTCGACGCCCCTGTTTATGGGGCCGGGGTGCATAATCAGCACATCACCCTTTGCACGCGACATTCTCTCGCGGTTCAGTCCGAAGAGCCTCGAATACTCGCGCAGCGACGGGAACAGGCCGGCCTGCTGGCGTTCAAGCTGTATGCGCAGTATGTTTATCACATCACAGCGCTCAATCACGTCATCGAGGTTGTGGCACACCTCGACATCGAGCTTGCGGAAGGCGCCCGGCACGAGGGTGGGCGGCCCGACGAGGATAACGTGCGCGCCGAGTTTCTGGAGCCCCCAGATGTTGGACCGAGCGACCCGGCTGTGGGCGATGTCGCCCACTATCGCCACAGTGAGCCCTTCGATGCCATCCTTGTGCTCGCGGATGGTGAAGATGTCCAGGAGCGCCTGGGTCGGGTGTTCGTGCGGGCCGTCGCCCGCGTTGATAACCGACGCCCCGAGCACCTTGGCCAGCCTGTGCGGGGCACCGGGCGCGCTGTGGCGCACGACGACTATATCAACACCCATCCTCTCGATATTGCGCGCCGTGTCCTTGAGCGTCTCGCCCTTTACCGCGGAGCTTGTGGACTTCTCGAAGTTGACGACATCGGCGCTGAGCCTGCTTGCCGCGAGCTCGAAGCTGATACGGGTGCGCGTCGAGGGCTCGAAGAACAGGTTGACCACGACCTTGCCACGCAGCGGCGGGACCTTCTTAATGCTTCGCGTGGAGACCTCCTTGAACATGGCCGCGGTGTCGAGGACTGCGGTTATCTCCTCCGCGCTAAGGTCATACAGGCCCAGCAGGTGCCGGCGTTTCCATTCCACCAGTCTTACCCCTCTTTGTCAATGAGAAGCACCTTGTCCTCGCCGTCGGTCTCCTTCAGGCGCACCTCGACCATCTGGGATGCGGTGGTCTCGACCTTTTTCCCGACGTAATCGGCCCTTATGGGCAGCTCCTGGTATCCGCGGTCCACAAGGACGGCGAGCTCTATCCTGCGCGGGCGGCCGAAGTCTATTATCTCGCTTATGGCCGCACGGGCGGTGCGACCGGTGTAGAGCACGTCGTCGACAAGCACCACCCGCTTCCCGGTGACATCGAAGTCAATCTGAGTGGCGTGCACCTCGGGCTGCTGGTAGGATGCGGACAGGTCGTCCCGGTAGAGCGTGATATCCAGGCTGCCCAGTTCCGGGGCTGCGCCCCAGCGCTCGCTTATCAGGGCTGTTAGTCTCTGCGCGAGAGGCACGCCCCGCCTGCGGATTCCCACAATGGCGATGCCATCGAGGTTTTTTCCATCCCTGGCGATTTGTGCAGCAAGCTTCTCGACAAGGGCAGACACTTCGCCGGATTCGATTATCACTTCTTCATTCATCTTCACTTCCCGCGGCCACTTCCCGGCAGGCGCCCGAGCAACTGCCCGAGGGCCTCAAGCCCGGCTATGGCCTTACCCGCTTCCAGCGCATTCAACGCTCGTTGCAGCAGGTCCCGCTGCCTGACGGTGAAGGCGGCCGGCTTTGCGGCATCGCCGGACTGGGGCGCCAGTTTCGCCGCAATCACCGAGCGAAGCTGCTCAATCCCCTGCCCGGTGAGCGCAGAGACTTCCATTGTGCCGCTCAGTTCCTCCGGCAGCTCGGACCGGGCCAAATCAGCCTTGTTAATTATAGGAATGAGCAACTCGGAGTCAAGCTGCCTGTAAAGTTTCAGCTCTGTTTCCTTCACGGGCCGCGAGCCGTCAAAAACGAAAAGAATCAGCGCCGCCTCGTCCAGCGCCCTGAATGCAAACTCCTCTGCCAGCTTTTCTATCTCGGTTTTCGACTCGCCCACTCCGGCGGCATCGAGGAGTCGCACGGGAATTTTATCAAGAAGAATCACCTCTTCCACCACGTCGCGGGTAGTGCCGGGGGTCTCGTGGACAATGACCCGTTCCCTGCCGGCCAGTGCATTGAAGATGGAGGATTTTCCGACGTTAGGGAAACCAGTGATAAAAACCGGCTGCGGCTCGACATGCGCAACTGCCCAGGAGTTCTCAAGCAGGTCGCGAATCGCAAGGACAGCGGCTTCTGAAGCCCCGCCTCTTTTTCCACTCAAGGCGGGGGTATTATCGGCGTCTGAACCCCGGACTGAAGTCCGGGGCTTCTGACGGTAGATTCTCTCTATTTCGCGCTCGAGGTGGTGCTTGTCGAGCTCGGCCAGGAGCACAGGCAGGGCCCTCTCGCTTGCGCAGCCTTTGAGTGCGTGGTGCGCGTCGAGCTCGATTCGGCTGATTCGCCCCTGCTGCCAGGCGGCTTCGAGCGCCTTTTCGGAATCAGTCTCGAGCGCTCCTTCTGCCGCAAGTGCGTCGATAATCGCTCGCGCCGCGGCCCCTCCGCCGTGGCAGCCGATTTGGACCGTCTCGGCACCGTAGATTCTGTCAGTCTCTTTGCCCCGGACAATCACCTCGTCGAGGACCACGCCATCCTTAACGATGTGGCCGTAGAGAAAGCGCCCGGCAGGCGCCTTGGCGATTGCCTTACCCGACCTGGCCTGGAACAGGAGGTCTACGAGCTTCCCCGAGCCTTTGCCCCACACGTGTATCTCGGTAATGCCGCCGAGCCCTGGCGCAGTGGCAACAGTGACATGAATCCCGCAGGACAACTGTGCTTGTGATTCAAGAGATGCGAGGCCTGAATCTCCCGTTGCGTCCGCGTTCGTGCTTGCGCTTTCCGTCAAAGCTTACTCTTGTGCTTCTGTCTTTTTCAGGTGCTCGGTGTAAGCCATTCTAAGGCCCTGAAGCGTCAGGTCCGGCACAGTCTCTTCGATTTCCAAGCATTCCGGGGCGATGATTGCGGCATCGCCGCCTGTGGCAATCACATGGGGCTTTGTTCCAAGCTCGGAGGAGATGCGTTTCACCATCTCGGAGACCAGGCCGAGGAACCCGTGGTAGAGTCCGCTGGCTATTGCGCCCCGGGTGGAGCGGCCGATTACCGGCGGTCTCGCCTGCGGGCGCACCTCCGGCAGAAGGGCTGTGTTTTTTGCCAGAGCCTGGGCGGAGAGGCGGATTCCGGGGGCTATGGCCCCGCCCATGTACTCGCCGTTCGCGGTGATGACATCAAAGGTCACGGCGGAGCCGAAGTCTACTATGACAAGCGGCCCGCCATAGGCGCGAAAGCCTGCGAGCGCGTTGACGAGCCTGTCGGCGCCGATTTCCCGCGGCTTCTTCAGCAGCACCGGCATGTCAATCTTCACTTCCCTGCCGACCGTGAGCGGCATGAGGGTGAACTTCCGGCGCATCCAGGCAACGAGAAGCTCGTATGCCGCCGGCATCACGGAGGCGATAATTACCGCATCGGGGTTCTCGACATTCTGCTCGTCCCAGAGCGGGTCGAGGTCCGAGAAGTCTTCCACCGAGACCTGCCAGTGTCTGAGAAGCTCTTCGCCTTCAAAAAGGCCGAGAGTTACGCTTGTGTTCCCGAGGTCGGCGCATAGAAGCATAAGGTGCTCCTTCGAGTATCTGCGACAATGGCCCCGCGGCGGGGCCCGCATTCGGGGGGGCAGTATAACGCACGGCGCGGGCGCAGGGCAAGCCAATTCCGGCGGTCGCGTGCCCGGTTCAGGTCTCACGCCTCCCGGCAGGCCCCGACAATCTCTCCGTGGTAGATTGTCCGGTCAATGCTGAAATGAGGCGGCAAACGTGCGTGAAAAATATCAGAAATAGGCGTGACACTTCCGGTATAACATCGTCATTCATCGTGAAAGTTGAATCTGGTGCTGCTGATTGGGAGGAGTTGGTATGAAAAAGGTTGTGGTTTTGGCACTCGGTTTCGTGCTCTGCACGGCTGTGGTGGCGCTGGCAGGCGGTTACGACAATATCCCCGATGGCATGGAGGGTTTTTCAGGCACGCTTCGGGGCAAGGTGGTCGCCAAGGTCGAGAAAGGCTTTGTGCTCAAGGTGGAGAAGATTCTCAAGCTCTGGGAGGGCAACAAGGCGAAAAACCCCAAGAGCGCGATTGGAAAGAAACTGCTTGTTGGCCCCCGCTGGGTAAAGGGCGACAACGGCAAGTGGCACCCCTATGAACTCCACCTGCTCTTTATCAAGAAGCTGAAGGTTGGGCAGGTTATTGTTATTGAGCTTATTCACCAGGAAGGGAACAGGCTCAGTATACTCGAACTCAACGGGGAGCAGCGCCTCGGTAAGATCGAGCACGGCAAGCCCGAGTATGAGCCCAAAGACCACAAGGCATGGGCCAAGAAGGGCCGGATTGTGGGCAGGGTCAGGAATGCCCCCAAGGCCTATGAGGTAGCGGCGCTGAACTCGCGCGGCCGGGTCGTCAAGTCGGCCAAGGGCTGGAAGAAAGGCTACGAACTTGAATGGCTCTCGCCAGGCACCTACACGCTGCGCGTCAGCGCAAAAGGATATGCGACCCTGAAAGTCAAGGGCTTGAAGGTCAAGGCCCGCCATGACCTCTTTGTCAACCTCGAATTCACCAGCTTCGGGCAGGAGCGCGAAGAGGAAGCCCGAGAAAAACGCGAGAAGAAGGAACACGAGGAAGAAGAGCGCGAAGAACATCGTGAGGAAAAGAAAAGAGAGCACGAAAGAGAAAAACACGAGAAGGAAGAGGCCCGCGAGCGTGAGAAGAGAGAAAAACACGCCGAGGAAAAAGAAGCGCGCGAAAAACGCGAGAAGCGCGAAAAGGAACAGGTCAAGAAACACAAGGTCGAGAAGCCCATGAACTGGCCGAAAAAGGGCGGCATCCTCGGCATGGTGACAAGTGTCGGCTCTACCACCATCTCTGTGAAAGTGCTCAAGGCATCGAAGAACGCCAGGGCAATGGTCGGCGAGACAGTCACCTTCTACGCCAACTGGATAAAGAACAGGAAAGGCAAGTGGGTCCCCGACCCGGAAGAGGTTGCGCTGATAAAGTCGTGCGACCTCGAAGACAAGGTTGAAATCCACTTCTACTTCGAGGAACACTACCGCATAAAGAAACTCGAAAAAGAGAAGTAAGCAGACTCGCAGAACCCGGATGCCGCCGCATTGCAAGACTGATGCGGCGGCTTTTTCTCAGCGCGGCTCCAGTGCGAAAAAACTGGACGTGCGCCTCCTTTGACGGTACAAGATGCTCCAGAAACCGATTGTCAGACATTGTGGAAGGATTTGACCGATGGCCAAGTTGCTCTTGTGCGTTTGTGGCGCAATCGTGGTGTTTGCCTCAGTCAGCCTGGTTTGTGCAGACAAACCGGAGAAGGTCCTCTACAACCAGAAGTTCAAGCTGGTTGACCCGAACGATGAAACAAAGGTGCTCGGCACGCGCCACTATAAAGCTGTTGAGAAGGGCGCAGAGATACTGATATCGGAAGAGGTTACCATAGAGGAGTACCGGGGAAAGAAAGCAGGCTTCAAGTCGAAGGTAAAGTACAGGACAGCGCCTGCTCTTGCCCCGTACCACTTCGAGGGCGAGACAACTATAGACGGCAAGACGCAGATGAAAGGCACACTAACTATTTCTAACGGCAAGGCTGACATCTCAGTGAAAGGGTTCTTTGACAGGAGGGGAAACCCGGCAAATCCCCCTCTGAAGATGGAGAAGAAGGGGCTGGACATGCCAAAGGGCACCCTTATCCTGCCGCAGCATCTGAGAATACTCGGGCCGAAGATACTCGGTAAGCCCGGTGATGCAAAGGAAGTAATATATGTGGAATTCCCCGACGACCTCAGGTACCCCGAGTTCATGAACTGGAAGGAAGGCTTTAGGCTTGTAAGGCACAAGGCGCAAAGCGACGGCTCATTTGAAATCGAGGTAATCCGGGCCGTAGAAGGCGAGGGGGAGCATTCCGCATTCAAGCTGAAGTTCGATTCCAAAGGGAAATACCTTTCTGAAGTCTTGACACGCGCGAAATTCAAGGAAATCCCCATCGAGAAATCCGCCGAGCACCAGATTCTGGGAGACCTCGAAGGCAAGTTGAAGAAGCTGTTGAAGGAGCTGAGCCCGGATGCCAAAGTCAAGATTGAAAACGACGAATTGATTGGCCGGCACAAGACCGGTAAGTTCACCGTGCATCCACTGGACAAGAACGGACGTCTGAGTGAAAAGACCCGCGAAGAAGTCGGTCCTGATGAAAAGGGTTTCTTACTGCGGCTCAGGCTGCACAAGGGAGACCCTCAAGCGCGGCAGGCAAAAGCCCCGCAGATTCTCAAAGGAGAGTTCTGGCAAACTTACCTCAATGCCTACCCCATCGAATGGCGAAAAGGCGAGTACATCTGGATGACTCTTTCCTACCGGGACAGCACCGATAAAAAGCTTGTTGAGAAAATAAAAGAGACCGTCACCGGGTACGCGAAGAAGGATAAGTAGACGACCTGACAGCGACAACCCTGGAGAATCAGGATGCCGCCGGGCCTTCACCAGCCCGGCGGTGTTTTTCGCAGTTGATGATTGCCGCCTGCGACGCTATACTGTTCATCAATGTCTTCCCGGAGAAATGTAATGCGACCTGTCATAAGGGTAACGGTTCTTGGGGTATTGACAGTCTTGCTTCTGGTCGCTGCCTGCGGCGAGGCGCTCGGCGGGCCGCGTACCGGTTCCTTCAAGATGAACCTGCCGGGCTACAGCACCCAGATTTTCGTTACTGTGCCGGGCAGCTACAAGCAGTCGCAGTCCGCGAAGTGGGGGCTTATTGTGGGCCTTCACGGCGCGGGCCAGCCGCCCGGCTCCTATATCGGCGCGTGGCCCTCGCGCATGCTCGCAAGCGCGGGATATATCATGGTCTCGCCCCAGTCCTGCACCGGGGGAGGGGTCTGGAACATAGACGGCAAGGGTGACAACGCGAAGGAGTGCGAGTACATCCTCAAGATTGTCGAGAAGCTGCTCAAGGAGTACAAGCTCAACCCCGACATGATTCACGTAAACGGCTTCTCCGCCGGCTCGGGGATGTGCGCGGTCGGCGTCGCGGGCGATTCGTCGTTCAGGAAGTTCAAGCAGAAGTCGTTTGCCGGCTTCTCAGGCGGGTTCAGCGCCGGAATGAAGGCCAACGCGGATAAGGCGAAGGAGACGAAGGTCCGCATCTACAACGGGCGCAGCGATGCCGGCCACAAGGAGCCTTCGCGCCTGATGTACCAGGCGTTCAAGGATGCCGGGTACGATGCCGAGCACTTCGAGGTGGCGGGCGGGCACAGCTACCCGCTTGTGAGCCACAAGGAAATAATAAGCTGGTACGTGAAGCTCGACAAGGCTGCCCGCAGGAAGGGCGAGTACGTGAAGCTCGCCTCGCAGGCGCAGGAAGCGCTTGAAAAGAAAGACTACGCCGGGGCGAAAAAGCTTTTCGAGAAGCTTCAGAAAGCCGCCGGCAGCGAGCTGCCCGAGCTTGCCGAGAAGGCAAAGAAAGGGCTTGCGGCAATAGAGAAGGCGAAGAAGGATGCGCTCAAGAGAATCGAGGAGTTCAAGGCTGCGGGCAAGAATGAGGAGCTTGGCGCATTCTGCAAGCAGGCGGTAAAAGACTTCGCCAAGACTGAGGTCGCTCACAGGGCGAAAGAGGTGCTTAAAGAACTCTCGAAATCCTCGCGCCCGCCGAAGGAGGTGGACAAAAAACCTGAGCCAGCCAGGACTGAACCCCAGCCGGAGAAGGAGACTGCCGCGAGCCTGCTCGCAAAGGCGAAGCGCTGTATCGAGGGTGAAGCCTACGAGGCTGCCAGGCGCTACCTGGAGAAGATACTGGACGAGTTTCCCAGCTCTCCCGAGGTTGCGCAGGCGAAAAAGCTACTCGAAGACATTGAAGACGAACTGTAAATTCCTTGCAGGAGGAAAAATGGCAGGCTGCTTTAAGAAAAAGCGTGTGTTTCTGTTTGCAATACTGACCCTCGCAATTGGAGCATGTGCCGCGGGGCCGCAGATTATCAAGCTCGCCGGCGGGAATTCCCTGGCGGGCGAGGTGGCGTTCTCGCACAGCAAGCACAGCAGCTCCGAAGACGGCGGCGGCTACGGAATCGCCTGTGGCAAATGCCACCACTCGGTCTGGCAGACAAGGGGTCAGCCCTCGAACAAGTGCCGCAGTTGCCACAAGGGCGGCAGTGACAAGCTCAAGCCCATGGAAGAAGTGGCGCACACTACGTGCAGGGGCTGTCACGACCGTCTGGCGGAGACGAACCCGGGGAAGGATTACGCGACTTCCTGCGAGAACTGCCACGTCTACAAGGAGCCGTTCGGGAAGTAGCGCTACCTGTCCACCCTGGTTATTGGCTGCTACTCCTTGCCGAGGTCTTTGATTTCCTTGACAAGCTCTTTGACTGCCAGGTCGAAAAGAGCTTTGCCGTGTTTCTCGCTTGCCAGCGACGGGTCGCTCCACATGCGCCCATCCTTGAAGAGTCTCCTGAATTCTTTTGCAGAAGGCAGGTACTTGACCTTCTTCTTGTCCGGGGTGGAAATTTCGTACTTGCGCGCCTTCTTTACAAAACCGGGAAAGATATGCATTGTCACGGAAATCTCGCTCGGCGTGGAGTGCGAGCCTTCCCGCTTGCCAAAGAGCTTTTCGGCTTTCTTATGGACGGCCGGGAGCTTGTACCACGAGATTGCCCGAAGCGACGCATCCGGATATTTCTCTCTAATCTCGCTGAATGCCGCGTCAAGGGTTGAGGTGTTTCCTCCATGCCCATTGACAAACAGGAACTCGCGGAAACCCCCATGGTACAGCGAGCCTACTACATCCTCAACCACCTTCATAAGGGTCGAGGGGTTCAGCGAGACAGTGCCGGCAAACGCGAGATGGTGGTTCGACATGCCGAAGGAAATCACCGGCGTGACAAGCGTCCCGGTACGCTCGCACGCGGCTATCGTGATTCGCTCCGGAATTACGTAGTCTGTGCAGAATATCCCCGTGGGCCCGTGCTGCTCAGTCGAGCCAATGGGGATAACCACCTTCGTGCTGGACTTCAGGTACTTTTCGACCTGCTTCCAGGTGCTCTTGGCGAGTTCCATGCGCTGCTCCATCAAAGCGGGATGTTGCCGTGCTTGCGCGGCGGCCGGGGCTCGCGCTTTCCGGCAAGCGATTCGAGCGCGTCAATCAGCCTTGGCCGCGTCTCCTCAGGCTCGATTATGTCATCGATATACCCGCGCTCCGCGGTGGCATAGGGGTTGGCGAACTTCTCGGTGTACTCGTTAATCAGCCGCTCTTCCTCCGCCTGCGGGTCCTCGGCGGCCGCTATCTCCTTCCTGAAGACAATTTCGACCGCCCCTTTGGGCCCCATGACTGCTATCTCGGCCGTCGCCCACGCGAAGTTCAAATCTGCCCTGAGGTGCTTGGAGCACATAACGTCGTAGGCGCCGCCGTAAGCCTTGCGGGTTATTACAGTCACCTTCGGCACGGTAGCCTCGGCGAAGGCGTAAAGCAGCTTCGCGCCGTGGCGGATAATGCCGCCCCACTCCTGTTTCGTGCCTGGAAGGAATCCGGGCACATCGACGAAAGTGATTAGCGGTATGTTGAATGAGTCGCAGAAGCGCACGAAGCGGGCAGCCTTGGTAGAGGCGTTTATGTCAAGGCAGCCTGCGAGATACCTGGGCTGATTCGCAACCATGCCGACAGGGAAGCCTCCCATTCGTGCAAAGCCTACTATCATGTTTTGGGCCCAGTGCCGGTGCACTTCGAGGAACTCGCCGTGGTCAACCACGCTGTGGATGAGGTCAAGCATGTTATAGGGCTTGTTGGACGCCTCGGGGATGATTGTCTTGAGAGACTCATCCATGCGGTCGTGCGGGTCGTCGGAGGGTCGGAACGGAGGGGCCTTGGTGTTGTTCTGCGGGATGTAGGAGGAGATTTTCCTGCATATCTCCAGTGCCTCCTCTTCGTCTTTGGCAGCAAAGTGGGCCACGCCGCTCTTGCTGTTGTGAGTCATGGCGCTGCCCAGCTCGTCGTGGGTCACCTCCTCGTAGGTGGTCGCCTTTATGACCTTGGGCCCCGTGATGAACATGTGGGATGTCTTGTCCACCATTATGATAAAGTCGGTTATCGCCGGCGAGTAGACCGCCCCACCGGCGCAGGGGCCCATGATGACGGATATCTGCGGGATAACGCCGCTCGAGATGACGTTGCGCCAGAAGATGTCACCGTAGCCCGCCAGCGAGCGCACCCCCTCCTGGATACGCGCGCCGCCGGAATCGTTCAGCCCGATTACGGGCGCGCCATTCTGGAGTGCGAGGTCCATTATCTTGCAGACCTTCTCGGCAAAGGTCTCGGAGAGCGAGCCCCCGAATACGGTGAAGTCCTGCGAAAAGATGTAGACAAGCCGACCGTCAATCTTGCCGTGGCCCGTGATAACGCCGTCACCGTAGAACTTCTTCTTGTCAAGCCCGAGGTCGGTGGTGCGGTGGGTCACAAACATGTCGAGCTCGCGGAAGGTGCCGGGGTCAAGCAGCTTCTCGACCCGCTCGCGCGCCGTCTGCTTGCCCTTCGCGTGCTGCGTGTCAATCCGCTTCTGCCCGCCGCCAAGCTCGGCGAGCCCCCTCATCTTGCGAAGCTGCTTCTCTTTCTCTTCGACCGACATGGCTCTCTCCTTGTATCCTGTCCTCTTCCGGGCTAATCCGCATCCTGGCAGATTTCCATCAGCACGCGGTGCGTACCCTTGGGATGCATGAACGCTATTTTCTTGTTCCCTGCGCCGATGCGCGGCTCGGAGTCGATAAGCGCCACTCCCCTGTCTTTGAGCGTTCCAAGCGCCGCTTCGATATCCGGGGCGTTCAGCGCAATGTGGTGAATGCCCTCGCCCTTCTTCTCAAGGAACTTCGCCACGTTGGAGTCCGGAGCTGTCGGTTCGAGAAGCTCGATGTGTGTCTCGCCCACAGGCAGGAAGGCGATTCTCACCTTCTGGTCCGGCACCTCCTCGATACTCTCGACCTCAAGCCCCAGCGCGTCGCGGAAGAACTTGAGAGCCTCGTCAATCGAATTCACCGCAATCCCGATGTGATCAACCTTCTTGAACATACCACCCTCCATTAACGGGACAAAGCCGACCCATTCATTTCACGCCGAGTTGCCTTCTTATCAGTTCACAAAGACTATCTCTAATCTCCGAGTGGCGGGGAACTGGCGCCTTGCGTCCACTCTTTGGATTAACGTAAATGTCGTGCTTCTTGCCGCGACGCTTCAGACGGCATCCGGCGGCTGTCAGTTCGCGGATGAAATCCCGCCGCTTCACACCTATACCTCCAGTTCCTTGACATGAATCCCGGCGCGTGGCGAGACTTCCTCCTCTTCTTTCATCATCAATTCGTATGCTTCGCGGATGTTGTCTTCCAGCTCTCGCAGGGTCTTCCCCTGGCTGAACACGCCAGGGACATCCCTTAGTCTGCCTACATACCAGCCCTCGTCCTTCCAATACTCAAGTGTAAAGTGCCTGGACATGATTCTCTCCTTACTTCCCGCCTGCTACTCGACTCTTTATGAAGTCTACAATCTCATCGGTAGACGCGCCTGGCGTAAACACGCCGGCAAAACCCGCCTCCTCCAGCTCCTTGCGGTCACCCTGCGGGATTATGCCCCCGCAAATCAGCAGCACATCCTCGCCGGCCTCCTCCCGCACAATCTGCGCGATGCGCGGGAACAGCGTCCCGTGCGCGCCGGACAGGTTCGACAGCCCGACGACATCCACATCCTCCTCGAGCACCGCCTTCGCAATGTCTGCGCCGCGCTGGCGGATACCCGTGTAGATGACCTCCATGCCGGCATCACGCAGCGCCTGCGCAACCACCTGTACCCCGCGGTTGTGCCCGTCAAGCCCCGGCTTCGCCAACAACACCTTTATGCGCCTCCTGGACATCCCCATTCTCCTAACGCTGTTTTATCGAGTTCGTTTTTCTCCCTCTCCCCTGGAGGGAGAGGGTTGGGGTGAGGGGGATAAGACTCCAACCGATTATTTCACCCTCCCTTCAATCCCCTCCCTTTAAGGGAGGGGAAGGAAGAAAACAAAGCAGCACTACATTACTTTCCAAGCTTGTCCACCAGGCCGCCTGTGCCCTTCTTGAGCTTGTCAAGCTCGCCCTGAGCACTCTCCTGCCACTTCTTCGCCCCGACAAGCTGCTCGCCAAGCGTGTTCACCATTGTCTGGACCTTCGCAATGTTGTCGTTCAGCCGGCGAAACTCCAGGTAAAACCCGCCCAGCGTCACAATAAACCCGATTATCGTAATCAGCCACAGTATCTTGTAGAACTTGTTTACTATCGACGCACCCGCTCTTACACTCTCACCCACCTGAGCCACTTCGATTCTCCTCGTCAAACAGAAATTTCCTTCGCAAAATATCGCTCATACCATAATATAGTATTGAAAGCCCGAAGCCTAAGACCACCCTGCTCTATAGCAGAGAACTTGGGTGTAGGGCTTTTTGTCGTATCCTAATTCTCTCCTTATGAAACGAGACTTCTCACGATGTCTCTGAGTTGCATCAATTGCTTCGCGCAGTTAATCACCTGCGCACGAAAGCGTCGCTTACTATCTCGATAGTGCTCCTCTACCTTCGAGAGAAAGGCCTCTCTGTCAATGTTAGGGTTCTCGCCAAGCATTTGTTCAAATATCTCCAGTTGTGTCCAGCCGGGGAACGCGCCGCCAATATTGGCGATTCTGACGTAGTTGTTGCACTTTAGGTCAATTCTCCTTTTGAGCCATTTGTGCTCAAGGTGTCCTTCTTTACTTTGGGTAATAGGGTTTTTCATTCCAAGAGAAACCCACAAGTCAACTTGTGAATTAAATGACTCCACGATTTGAACCTGAGCGTTCAGGCAGTTCTTGTGGTTGTAATCTATGGCCTTGTTCCCCAGAGCCTTTCTGCCGCCACTCGATTCGCACGATGAGCAAATTAGGGACTGACTGAAGTATATGTTTTCAAGCAGTTTCTTCTCGTTGTTAGAGCATTTTTCATCGTTGACGCACTTGCGGAACAAGCGTTCGTCTATTGCCACGGGGTTTTCAATCCCAATGAGTTTATGAATACCAGAAAGTTCGAATATCTTGGAAAGGTTTCTATGAAAGAGAGGAAGTCCGCTATTGAAGGTGTTGGCGATGCAGCTTTCCCGGAGCGTTTCGTCAAACGAGAGATCTGTATGTGAGCGCTCCTTAAAGTCGCTACGGAAATTGTCCTTAGCACTCCGACTCGTAGTAATTCCCATGATTACTACCTTAGGTGTTCTGCCGTTGTTGAACAGGCCGAAGAGGTGATGGTTTCCACACGGAGCGAAGTAAATCTCTCGGTTGTCAGACCGCCACTGAGGACGATTACTGAGTATGTTGTGTTTCAACCGTTCTTCGGACTCAAAGCAGGCTGAACAACTTTCGGGGCGTTTCATAATCTTATCCCCTTTTCTTGGGCAGTATCCTCCTCACCCTAACCCTCTCCCCCAAGGGAGAGGGAGAATTGTGTGTCCCCGCAGAGGCGTCCTGCCAGCCATTGGCACACCACCCCAAGTTTCCCCTCCCTTGAGGGGAGGGGATTAAGGGGAGGGTGATAAACAGTTTTTCCTTATTACCTCGAGTACACCATCTATGTTTTCCAGGACTTCATTATTCCAGAACCTCAGAACCTTGAAGCCCTCATTTCTCAACCATTTATCTCTTTCTCTATCCTTTTGTTCGTTCACTGAGTGTTGACCACCGTCCACTTCTATCACAATCTGCTTCTCAAGTGAGACAAAATCAACAATGAACTTCCCAATCGGTTCCTGTCGCCTGAACTTGATGCCTTCCAGTTGTCTCGCCCGCAAGTGCTTCCATAGAAGTCTTTCCGTGTCAGTGAGGTTCTTTCTGAGATTCTTGGCCGTTCCGGTGATTTTCGGACTGGTTCTTTTCATTATCCCCCTCACCCTGCCCCTCTCCCCCGAGGGGAGAGGGAACTATTGAACTTCAATAAAACTCTGATTCCTTGTACTCCCCGAAGGTCATCTTTCATAGCGGCACCGCCTCCTTGAGCACGCGCTCGCGGATTCGCTCGCGCAATCCGTTTACCGTGACGACATCCACCCTGCCGCCGAGGAGGTCGTTGAGCTCCGTCCAGAGCCCACCCAGGTCAAGCAGGCTCCGGCCTGGTTCAAGCTCGACCAGAACATCGATGTCGCTTTCTTCGTCCGCCTCCCCTCTCGCAACCGAGCCGAAGATGCGCACATTGCGTGCGCCGTGCTTCGCGGCAATTCGCAGAATCTCATCCCGCTTCTTCTTCAGCGCTTCGGCGATGTTCATCTCCTGACTCCTAAACATCCGCAGGCTGAAGCCTGCGGCTTCCTTATCTGTGTTCATCCGTGTTTATCCGTGGTTCAATAAAACTCTGATTCCTTGTACTCGCCGAAGGTTTCGGCAAGGATGCTGCATATCTCGCCGAGTGTAGCGTACTGCTCGACCGCTTCGACAAACAGCGGCATCAAATTGTCTTCGCCCGCGGCCGCTTCCCTTATCGCCTTGAAGGTCTTTTCCACTGCGGCGTTATCGCGGTTCTTCCGAAGCTCGGCAAGCTCCCTGGAGCGCTCCTCCTGGATGGAGGTGTCGATTTTCAGTAGCCAGTCCGGCTCCTTCTCCTCTTGGACCTTGAACTTGTTTACCGCGACTACGACCTGCTTTCCGCTCTCGATATCTTTCTGGTAGCGGTAAGCCGACTCCTGGATTTCCTTCTGCATGAACCCGGTGCGGATAGCCGCCACCGCGCCGCCCATCTCGTCAATCTTCGCAATATACTCGTTCACCCGCCGCTCAATCTCGTCGGTGAGCTTCTCAATCATGGGGCAGCCGCCCAGCGGGTCTATGACATCGCCCACCCTGTTCTCGTAGGCCAGAATCTGCTGGGTGCGAAGCGCTATGCGCACGGAATCCTGCGAAGGCAGCGCCATCGCCTCGTCCCGGCTGTTAGTGTGAAGCGACTGCGTACCGCCGAGCGCGGCCGCGAGCGCCTGCATTGCCACGCGCACCACGTTGTTATCATACTCCTGCGCCGTGAGCGTGCACCCGGCGGTCTGGGTGTGGAACCTCAATCGGCAGGAGGAGTCCTTTTTCGCGCCGAAGCGCTCCTTCATTATCCTGGCGTATATCCGCCGCGCCGCGCGGAACTTGGCTATCTCCTCGAAAAACGTGTTATGCGAGCCGAAGAAAAAGCTCAATCGGCCGGCGAACGCGTCAACGTCGAGCCCGCAGTCTATCGCCGCCTGCACGTATGCAATCGCGTTGGCGAGCGTGAACGAAACTTCCTGGACCGCGGTGGAGCCCGCCTCGCGGATGTGGTAGCCGCTTATGGAAATAGTGTTCCAGCGCGGCATGTTCTCCTTGCAGTACTTGAATATATCGGTAACCAGCCGCATCGAAGGCTCGATGGGAAAGCGGAAAGTTCCCCGTGCCACGTACTCCTTGAGAATGTCGTTCTGCACTGTGCCGGCAATGCCCGCCGGGTCCGCACCCTGCCTCTTCGCCACTGCGATATACATCGCGAGAACAATCGGCGCCGTCGCGTTTATCGTCATCGATGTGGACACTTTGGCAAGCGGTATCTCCTCGAAAAGCTGCTCCATGTCGCGCAGGCTGCTTATCGGCACCCCCACTTTGCCAACCTCGCCCGCCGCCATCTCGTCATCGCTGTCATACCCAATCTGCGTGGGCAGGTCGAACGCGACCGAAAGGCCTGTCTGGCCCGCTTCGAGGAGGTAGCGGAACCGCTTGTTCGTCTCCTTCGCCGTCGCGAAGCCCGCATACTGGCGCATTGTCCAGAACCGGCCGCGGTACATCGTCGGCTGCACCCCCCGGGTGAACGGGTACTCACCCGGAAACCCCAGTTCGCCGGCATAGTCTTTGCCTTGAACATATTCAGGCATGTAGAGGCGCTCATACTCTATCCCGGAAGAAGTCCTGAAGCTCTCCTCGCGCTCCGGGTGCTTGCTCAGCACTTTTTTCAGAGAGGTTTCTTCCCACTCTTTGCGTGTCTTGCTCATCATTCACTCCTCGGCGCTCACTGGTCCGACCATCTCGACCTCGCCACTGCTGACTACGTGCCTCTGCCCGTCCGGCGTCTCCAGTATAAGCCCGCCGGTCATATCAATGCCCGCAGCCGTGCCTGTCACTTCCGCGCCCATACTGACCGTGACCTGCTTTCCCCGCAGCACGTCGAGTCGCCTCAGCTCAGAGACAAGCTGCTCATTTCGCCCGAGGCACAGGTCGGAGTAATATCGCTCGATTTCGCCCAGCAGCAGGCTCAGCACCTCGTCATTCGAGTATTCAATGCCCGTTGCCAGCAGCAGAGAAGTAGGCCTGTCGCCCAGTTCCGGCGGAAACTCGCGGTTAGCGACATTGACGCCAACCCCGGCAACGGCAAACATCCCGCCTGCAATCTTGCGGCTCTCAACCAACACACCCGCAACCTTGCGGCCGCTAATCTCTACATCATTGGGCCACTTCACACCAATATCCTTGACGCCTAACTTCTCAAGCCCGTTGGCCACGCCTGTCCCCGCGACAAGCGGAAGAAGCGAGAAGTTCTCCTTGCGGCACCTGGGCCGCAGCAGGATGCTGAAGTACAACCCCTTGCCGCCGGGCGAAAACCATTCGCGCCCCCGCCGGCCGCGACCTTCAGTCTGCTCGTCGGCCACAATGACAAGCCCCTCCGGGTTCCCGCTCTCGGCCTCCTCAAACGCAGCCCTGTTAGTCGAAGGCAAACTCGAATAGTGCAGTATGCGCCTGCCTATTATCGTGCAGCACTCCGGCCCTTGGGTTTCTCGTATCAAGTTGGGCTGCGCCATGACTTACCACTCCAACGCACTGCGGGGCAGAGCAACATAGCAAATCCCGCCCGGTGAGTCAACACCCAAGGCCCCCGGTGTTGCGGCGGGCAATTATAGGCATAGGCAAAACCTATCCTGGCAATGGAGCTTATCTATAAAACCGATTTTACAGACGCCCGGAACGATGTTAGTAATACCACGTGGTGAATCAGCACAGATAAGGAGGAAGGTCTGAATGATTGAGGTGGACGCAAGGGGGCTCTCATGCCCAATACCGGTCGTCAAGACCAAGCAGGCGATTGACAAGAATCCTGATGAGTTCTGCGTCCTTGTGGACGCCTTCGTGCAGGTGGAGAACGTGAGCAGGCTGGCCCAGAGCAAGGGTTACAAGTGTACCTCCGAGCAGGATGGCGATACCTACAGAATAACAGTAACCAGGAAGGGGGCTGGTAATGCGTAAAGAGGTCCTTCTGGTTATTATCGCGGGCGCTGTCGTCGGCCTGTTCGGCGTAATCCTGGTGGTAACTGGCAACCCTGTGAACATGGGTTTCTGCATTGCGTGCTTCGAGCGCGACATTGCGGGCGCAATCGGGCTGCACCGCGCAGGTGTCGTACAGTATATCCGCCCGGAAATTCTTGGCATCGTCCTGGGCGCGCTGATTGCATCGCTTGCCTTCAGGGAGTTCCGGCCCGAGGGCGGTTCAGCACCGATACAGAGGTTTCTGCTCGGCATGGTCGTAATGGTGGGTGCGCTGCTCTTTCTCGGCTGCCCTCTGAGAATGGTGCTGCGCCTCGCGGGAGGTGACCTGAACGCCATACTTGCGATGCTGGGGTTCGTCGCCGGAATCTACGCGGGGGTACTGTTTCTCAAGGCGGGCTTTAACCTCGGCCGCGCAGAGAAGCAGAAGACGGCAAATGCGCTGGTCTTCCCGGCGGTGATGGTAGTCCTGCTTATCCTGCTTATTGCGGCGCCCGCGTTCAACCCGAAAGTACCTCCACTTGTGGAAGGCGGCAGGCCCAACAGCCCGGTATTCTTCAGCATAGAAGGCCCAGGCGCGATGTTCGCGCCTGTCGCGCTTGCGCTTGTCGCGGGCCTGATAGTTGGTTTCATCAGCCAGCGCGGGCGGCTCTGCCTCATGGGCGGCACGCGCGACATGATGCTCATAGGCAGTTCGCACCTGCTCAAGGGGTTTATTGCAATCTTCGTCGTGGCGCTTGTCGGCAATATCATCGCGACATATGCTTTCGGCCAGAGCTTGTTCAACGTCGGCTTTACAGGCCAGCCGGTGGCACATAACTGGCACGTGTGGAACTTCCTCGGCATGTCGCTCGTGGGTCTGGGCTCGGTCCTTGTCGGCGGGTGTCCCTTACGCCAGCTTGTCCTTGCCGGCCGGGGCAACAGCGATTCCGCCATAAGCGTGGCCGGCATGATTGTAGGGGCGGGCGTTGCGCATAACTTCATGACCGCCGCATCTCCGAAAGGCGTCGGCACCTGGGGGATTGTTGCAGTGTTTGTCGGACTCGGAACATGCGTTATTATCGGGTTTACGAACCTGGAGAGGTAAGTAGTCTTGGGAATCTTCGGCAAGAAAAAAGCGGTAGCAGAAAGCGGCAGGGGAATCGTGCTGATGCGTGAAGTACCTGACGCGATGCGGGCTGAAAAGGTCCTCCGAAAGGCGGGCTTTTCCGTCAGGCTGGTTGCGCCGCCTCCGCAATTCAGGGAGGGATGCGACCTCGCCGTTGAAACCGACATCATGGAGCAGCTTGCAGTTGAACGGACACTTGCTCAGAACTCCATCCCTATTATAAGAACTGTTCCACTTGGTACAGACAGCATCGAGCCGACAAGTGTTCTCAGTGTGGTCAACTACAACGGCGCAACAATGGTGCGCGCGGGCAACATGAAGATGACTTTTGACAGGCGTAACGGGAGTATCCTGAATGTCTCCGGCGGCGGATGCCCCGATGTGCCGCATCTCTACGCGCAGTTTGTGGGCAGGAATATTGAAGAAGCGTCTCGCCCCAGGGAAACGGGTTTCACCCTTTGTGCTCTCATGCTGGACCGGGCATTCGAGGAGTGTTTGAGACTTTATCAGGAGAAGCCAAGTGCTGTTGATTGCGGGGACAGTGCCGGTTAAAGACCTTCCTCTTACTGTTGGGAAGGCAGTTGTTGAAGACGAAATCCTGGAGGTCGCAGGAACCAAGCTCCCGTGTACGCAGGGAACGGCCGCTATGGTTTCTTC
>DAOVDS010000295.1 GCA_030669415.1 bacterium | reverse complement strand
AGGCCGTTATTATCCCAGTACAAACAACTTGTGTCAACTCCAAAAATAATTTTTACCTTAGCTTTACAAACACTTGCTTATTCAATCTGCCGTCAAGGCATGGACTTACGATTATTCCTGCACCTGCTGCGCGTGTCTTTCCTGTTCAACCACAGATACACAGATACCTGTTAGCCGGCGGACTTGTCCGCCATGTAGGACATTTTATTACACGTCGAGGTGGCGTAGCCACTCCGACAAAAACGCCTGTGGCGCCTCGACCGCTGAATATCTCGCAGAATCCCGTTCCCTCGCTGCTGGTTACTGGCTACTTATCCTTGCCCCACCCGACTATCTGTGTTATACTACTGCAGGTGGACCGGCATGACTGGACGAAAAAGGGGCAGGTAATGAAGGACTGTTCGTATTGTGCCCCCCGAGAACTCATAACCGATGCAGGGAAGGCTTTTGGGAGAAACCGGGATGAGAAGAAAGATTGTTCCTCTTTATTTGGTTTTTGCTGTTCTTTTTCTGTATGGATGCAGTGACTCCTGCACGCCCGAGAAGCCCCGGCATGCAGATGCCGAAACCCATCTAAAGAAAAGCAAAGAACTCGCCGATAGAAGCGACATCGAAGCCGCTATCGGTGAGTTCACGAAAGCGATCGAAATTGATTCAAATAACTCTGAAGCATACTTCAGTCGCGCTGGTGCTTACTACGAGAAAGGCAATTTTAACTCCGCTATCGCAGACTGCACGAAAGCAATTGAAATCAACCCGGAGTTTGCCGAGGCATACGGCAACCGTGGTGACGCCCGATATAAGAAGGGCGAACTTGGCGCCGCAATTGCTGACTACACAAAGGCAATTGAAATCAAGCCGGAAAATACCTTGGCATACCATAAACGCGGCCTTGCCCGTGCTCATAAGATGGATTTTTCAGGCGCGATAAAGGACTATACCCAGGCTATAGAAATCAACCCGACAGATGCCAGTTTTTATCTTAATCGCAGCGCTGCTTACCTGATGAAAGGTAATATAGGGGGTATCATAAGAGATTACGAGAAGATTCTTGAAATAGCGCCGAATCATCCACAAGCACCGGAGTTGAAAGAACGAATTGCCTTTTTGAAAAAGAAGGTGAAAGATAATGAAGAACTCGAATACTTCCAACGCGGGTTGGCTTGCCAAAAGAAGGATGACCTTGACGGTGCTATTGCGGAATACGGTGAGATGATTAAGGTCAACCCGAAGTTTGCTGATGCATACTACTGTCGTGGCCTGGCCCGCCGCCAGAAGGGCGACCTTGACGGAGCAATAGCAGACTATGATAAAGCCATTGAAGTCGACCCAAATAAGTTGGATGCGTATCTCCAGCGTGCTGATGCCCGAGAGCAAAAGGGAGACTTTAAAGGCGCAGTTGCAGATTACACAAAAGTGATGGAAATAAAATCCCTTAAAGCTAAAAAGTGTCTCGACCTGGGGCTTGAAGCTCACAGTCGCGGAGACCTGAACACCGCCATCGCAATCTACTATAGAGCGATTGCAATCGACCCGAATCTTACCGAGGCATATTATTACCGTGCAGAAACACGGAGAGAGAAGGGCAATCTAGCAAACGCAATACGTGACTATGAGCAATTTCTGAAACTGGACCCGGCACATCGGGAGGCGCCAGCGGTAAGACAGATGGTCACGAATTTGAAGAAAAAGTTAAACAAGTAGTGTTGCCTGTCTTGTCGAGGTTTGACCTGCTAATCAGTGATTACTACGATGCCTGTCCCCCCCAAAAAACCTCGTCCAGGGGAGTGAGGCAAGTTACAGGTGAAGAGCATCGCTTCAGGAACGGCCATGTCCGCGGGTTGGGGCGACAGCGATTGCCAGGCACTTCGCCACACCAGGCTCAGAGAATTGAATACCCAGGATTACGCTGGTTCTTGCTTGTCTTTGGGGCGGCGTTGCTGTAATATAAAGTCCTTCTCGACATACAAAAGTATGGAGGATAGTTATGGGTCAATACAAGCCGGTAGTGCCGCCCACGGGAACGGCCATCTCATGCAAGGGCTGGCCGCAGGAAGCCGCCATGAGAATGCTCATGAACAACCTCTCCGAAGAGGTGGCGGAAGACCCCGAACACCTGATAATCTACGGCGGCTCCGGCAAGGCCGCGCGCGACTGGGACTGCTACCACGCCATTGTCAACGCGCTGCGTGAGCTTGAGTCAGACGAGACGCTCCTGGTGCAGTCGGGCAAGCCGGTCGGCGTTTTCAAGACCCACCCGGACGCACCGAGAGTGCTTATCGCCAACTCGAACCTCGTGCCCGCGTGGGGCAACTGGGACGAATTCCGGCGTCTCGAAGCTCTGGGCCTTATCATGTACGGCCAGATGACCGCCGGCTCATGGATTTACATAGGTACGCAGGGCATTCTCCAGGGCACCTACGAGACCTTCGCAGCCGCGGCACGCAAACACTTCGGCGGCTCGCTTCGCAACAGGCTCATCGTCTCCGGCGGCATCGGCGGCATGGGCGGTGCGCAGCCGCTTGCCGCGACAATGGCCCAAGGCACTTTTCTTGGCGCCGACGTTGACCGCAGGAGAATCCAGAAGCGCCTTGATACGGGCTACTGCGACGAGATGCTCGAAGACACTGGCAAGGCCATCGAGCGCGCTCTACAGTACAGGGAAAAGGGCGAGGCGAAGTCTGTCTGCGTCGTGGCCAACCAGGCCGACCTGCTCGCCGAGCTTATCAGCCGGAACATCATCCCGGATTTGCTCACCGACCAGACCTCCGCCCACGACAGCCTGCGATACGTCCCTAACGGCATGACCTTCGACGAAGCGCTGCAGCTTCTGAAAAGCGACAGCAAGAGATACGAAGAAGAGTCCATGCGCACCATGGCGGCGCATGTGCGCAGCATGCTCGAGCTTCAGAAACGCGGGGCGGTGACGTTCGACTACGGCAACAACCTGCGCGGGCAGGCGAAGCTTGCCGGTGTCGAGAATGCCTTCGACTACCCCGGCTTTGTTCCCGCATACATCCGGCCGATGTTCTGCGAGGGACGGGGGCCTTTCCGGTGGGTGGCCCTGTCCGGCGACCCCGAGGATATCTACAAGACTGACGAGGTCGTCATCCGCGAGTTCCCGGATGATACTACCCTCGCGCGCTGGATAAAGCTCGCACGGGAACGGGTCAAGTTCCAGGGCTATCCTTCGCGCATCTGCTGGCTCGGATACGGTGAGCGCGCGCACTTCGGCAAGATAATAAACAGCATGGTGGCCAGCGGCGAGATATCCGCGCCAATAGTAATCGGCCGCGACCACCTCGACGGCGGCTCGGTCGCCTCGCCGAACCGCGAGACGGAAAGCATGAAAGACGGCTCGGACGCCATTGCCGACTGGCCGCTCCTGAATGCGCTTCTCAACGCCGTATCGGGCGCCACGTGGGTCTCAATCCACCACGGCGGCGGCGTCGGCATAGGTTACTCGATTCACGCAGGCCAGGTGATTGTGGCAGACGGAACACCCGAAGCCGAGAAGCGGCTCGAGCGTGTCCTGACAAACGACCCCGGCACCGGCGTCATGAGACATGTTGACGCGGGTTACGAAAAAGCGGTAGAATTCGCAAAAGAGAACGACGTCAAGATTCCAATGATGGAAAAGATGGATTAGTATCGCGGCATGCAGTAAGGAGGTTGCGCATGTCGAAAAAAAGAGCAGACCTGCTGATTACCAACATCGGCCAGCTTGCCACACCGAGAGGTAAAAAGCCTGCCCGCGGTGAGAAGATGTCCAACCTGCGGGTAATCCGGGACGCGGCGGTCGCAGTCAAGGATGGGGACCTGACCGCGGTTGGAACCGGCGAGAAGGTCCTGCACGACTACACTGCCCCGAAGGAGCTGGACGCCGGCGGCCACCTCGTTACGCCCGGTTTCGTGGACCCGCATACGCACATCGTGTTTGCCGGCTCACGCGAGCAGGAATTCGAGATGCGCTGCCAGGGCGCTTCGTACAAGGAAATCGCGCTCGCAGGCGGCGGTATTCTCTCCACCGTGCTTGCCACCCGGGAAGCCTCAGAGGACGAGATTCTCGACCAGTCGCTTCCCCGGCTCAAGAGGTGCCTTGAGTTCGGCACCACCACCGTGGAGATAAAGTCCGGATACGGTCTCGACACTGCCACCGAGCTCAAGATGCTGCGGGTTATTGACCGGCTGCGCAAGAAGACCCCTCTTGATGTGGTGTCAACCTTCCTCGGTGCGCACGAAGTGCCGCCCGAGTACCGCTCCGACCGCGACGGCTATGTTCGTCTGCTCATAGAGCAGATGATTCCCGCAGTGGCCGAGTCGGGGCTTGCGGAGTTTACCGACATATTCACCGAGCAGCACGTCTTTGATGTCAGCCAGTCACGTCGTATCTTGCAGGCGGCAAAGGAGGCCGGCTTCAAGCTCAGGCTCCACGCGGACGAGATTGTCTCGCTGGGCGGGGCGCAGCTTGCCGCCGAGCTGCAGGCCGTCTCGGCAGACCACCTCGGCGCAATCTCCGCCAGAGGTATCAAGGCGCTTGCCGAAAGCGGGACAATCGCCGTGCTTCTGCCTGGCACCACTTTCTTCATAAACCTTGAGAGCTATGCGCCCGCCACCGCGCTCAAGGAGGCCGGGGTTGCCATCGCCCTCTCGACAGACTGCAACCCGGGCTCCTCCATGACCGAGTCTATGCAGATTATCCAGACACTCGCCTGCCTGTACCTGGACCTCCCCCCCGCGGAAGCGCTGAGTGCATCGACTCTGAACGCCGCCTGCGCGATTGACCGGGGCGACAGGGTGGGCACGCTGGAGCCGGGCAAGCAGGCGGACCTCGTGATATGGGACTGCGCCGACTATCGCGCTATCCCCTACCACTACGGAGTCAACCTCGTACGCACCGTGATAAAGAAAGGAAAAGTCGTTGTGGGAGGTCTGTAAATCGAACCACAGATTACACAGATTACACAGAGCGAAAGAACTAAAAGAGAAAAATAAAATGGACAAAAAAACTAAAATAATCTGTGAAAATCTGCGAAATCTGTGGTTAGGAATCTGTAGTTTGCAATCTGTGAAATCCGTGGTTTTTCTCTTCTCGGCTTGCGTCCTTGTCTTGCTTGCCTTTCAGTCTGTACTCTACGCCGACCCGCAGGATGAGCCGCCGACTGCACCTCCATCCCTTGCCGAGGTAGCCGAGCGACTCAAAACC
>DAOVDS010000070.1 GCA_030669415.1 bacterium | reverse complement strand
GGGAGCTTCTCCGAAATGGTGAAGATTGCCAGACGAGCCGCCGGGGCATAATGGGTAAAAGGGTGAGACTCCAGGATAGACTGGTGCACTTCGCGAGCATCCAGCAGTTTGCCTGAAGATTCAAAATCGGCCGCATCCCCGGCGAGACCTGCAACCCGCGATTCGCAGACAATCCAGGAAATAAGCATGACAAGCAGCACTACCAGGAACAGAACCGAGCCGACTATCCTCGTAGTCCGCCACCACTTCTGCTCAAGAAGATGTTCTCTCAAAGCGAGCTGCCTGCTGCCTGACAGGGCAAACCGCACATAGGCGGTTTTGCGCAGCACAATCATGGCAATCATCATGGCGAGAATAAGCAGCCAGACGAACCAGTGTCGCAGGAGGACATGGGCCGGCGCCGCGTGAGGGCTGTATCTGATTCCCCACTCGTTTTCGAGGCTCTCTGTAGCCTGCCGCAGCATCTCAGGGGCCTCGGCGCAACTGACATCTTTGGAAATGCACTGCTCAAGAAGCTTGACAGCTTCTCGCCAGTCCTTGCGTTGACAGGAGTCGCGGGCCTGGGCGAGAGTCTTGTCCACCTCCGCACGCAACTGTTTCGCCTCTTCAAGCAGGGCGCGCGCTTTCCCATCCCCGGGTCTCAGCTCAACGGCTTTGGCGGCAAGCGCGATGGCGGGTCCGAGGTTCTTGTTCTCCATCTGTGCCCCGGCCTTCACCAGAAGCTCATTCGAGGACAGCCATTCCCTGGCCGTCTTGAGCATATCCGCTGTTTCCTTGTCAAACCTGACCAGCAGCGCTTCCTGGTATTTCCCGAGAGCCTTCTTGTATTCCCCGCGCTGGAAAGCCTCTTGCGCGGCCGCCAGAGTATTCCCTCTTGTGTTCTCATCGTCTATGAACTTCTTGACTTCGGTCCAGCCACGCCAGTCACTCCAGATACCTTCTCCCCGCTCCACTTCCAGCTTTGCCCGGGCAAGCCGGGCCTGCAGGGCAAGCTCCTTCGCCCTGTCCGCAGCTTTCAGCGCATCGCTTTTGCGTTGCTTGATTGCAGTGTCAACCGCGCCCGCCACCTTCAGGTCAAAAGCCGTGAATTTCATTGCCTGGTCGAGCAGGTCCTCGGCACCATTGAGCAGTCCCCGTCGCACTCCCTCATTAGCCTGCGCGAGCAGCCTGTCTGACTTCTCGCCTCCTTTCACAAACCCGGCCATTTCTACAGCTTCATCCCCGCCATTGTTGTCCTTCCACTGTTTGAGCCATTTCTGTGCCTCGGGCCAGTCTCTTGCATCAACAGCTACCTGCATCTTCTCCCGGGCCTGGCCGGCAAGGGCCCTCTTCTGACCATCTTTCGCCCGCCAGACAAGGGTCTGGTCCATCTCGCCTGCTTCCCGGAAACTGGAAACAGCTTCTTCCCACTTGCCCTGCTGAAACAGTTTCTCTGCTTCCATCAGCCGGTCTTTCGCGTTGCGCTGGCGCTGCTTTATTTCTTCCTCAACCTGCTCTACTGCCTTCGGGGGAGTCTCGGGAGAGGTGACAGCGGGGCTGGTGGGAGGCTTACGCTGGACTTTCGCAAGCAGGCGGGTAGCTTCGAGAAGCCTGCCCTGGTCCTTCAGCCACGCGGCAAACTGCGTTCTTACATTGTCCAGGCTGCCGGCGTATTGCTGCACTTTCTCGGAGTCTGGCACCAGTTCCAACGCTTTTTCAAGGTCGGAAATCCCCTGCGTGAAGTTGCTCTCCGTTTTCAAGGGATTACTGCCAGCCCTTCTGGCATACGCGTCTGCGCATGCACCAAGAGTCTTCCTGGCCTCTCCGGCGAGTTTCTTGGCCTCAATCGCACAGCGCCTGGCAGCCCTCGCCTCGACCGCGGCTTCCGCGAGTTTTCCTTCCAAGAGCAACTGGCGGGCAGAAGAGAGGTGAAACTTGCAGGCAGCTTTGTACGCCCCAAGGCGCTCAAGTATGAGCCTGTTACTGGGCACAAGTTCAGCGAGGGCCTCATCGTACCAGTAGCACGCCTCGTCAAAGCGTTTCTCAGCCAGCATTTGCCGCGCCTGCATCAGATTGCCTGAGACACAGGAGCTCAAAAGAACACTCACTGCAAGAAGTATGAGCCAGGCGGGTTTCGCGGCCCACGACCACGAGACGCTTCCCCGTGCGTGGTTTGTGGTTATGTTCCTCTCCACATCTTCTATCATTTGAGGCCTTCTCGCCACGTTCGACGATATATCACCCGGCATTTCACCTGCAGTTATTGTGAACCATACACCGTGACAAGTCAAGGAAGTAAAGGAAGCCGCAACAGCGGCGGTGTGACTTCCAGTCGCCCATCCTAATGGTTGCCAAACAGGGTGCCGCTCTTGTATTATACTAATAGCGAATCGTCAAGACGGCTTGCGTTCCTGCATGGATTCATAAGACTCGGAGAAGGGAAAAATGAGATTCCCCAAATCGGGATGGCTGGTTCTGGGGCTGGCTGCGGCCATGCTTTTGATGGCGGGGCTGTATGTAGCTCTGTTCACGGGCGGCGGTGACAACGGCGAGGGCCAGAAGCGCCAGCCTCCACCTGTGCGAGCGGACACGCCGCAGGAAAATGGCTTGTCTTCGCCAGGCGAGACCCCCGAACAACCTGCGCCGAAAGCCCGGAAGAAAGTGCCATCCTATCTCAAGAACCTGCCCCGCCCGGTGCCGGATATTGTCGCCATGATAAAGGCCCAGAAGCCGGTTACGGTTGACAAGGAAATCAAGGCCGAGGATGGACCGGTAAAAGAGGAGTACGAGACAATTCGGCGCAGGCTGCGCATGGGTGACCGCAAGGAGGCGGCGAGGCTGTTCGAGCTGCTGGCTGACAAGCACCCGGGTACGCCTGTGGCTGCCATGGCGCTTTTCGAGATGGCCCGCAGCCCCTCGGATTGGTATGAAGAGAAGAGGCTCAAAGCCGCTGAGTTGGAGACAATGGGCAAAGCCGCCATGAGGCTTGCAGAGGAGTATCCTGCCCACCCTCTTACAGTGCGGGCGCTGCATATGTACGTTACGGAATCGCTTCGGAATTTCAGGCTGCTGCGGACGGCGCCGGCAGAAGATGACTGGCAGCGAGTATTCCGTGGCGCATCGGTTCTATCAGGCAGGTACACGCACGACCCGCGGGGGCCTGAATGCCTGCTTGCGCTTGCCGTTGTTCTGCAGCGTTCACCCGAGGCAAGACCCGGGGCAATGGAAATATGCAGGCTGGTCTCTCAGTGGCCGGACACCTGGGATTCGCGCTTCTATGCGTACAGGCTGCTGCATGACGATGCCCTCGAGCGCGGCGATTTGAGCAAAGCCAGACAGATTGCGCTCAAGGCTGCCAGACAATGCGCCGGAAGAGTATTTCGTCGTCCCTGGTGGGCCGGACATTTGTACTGGGGGAAACGCGATGCTCCGTGGCAGGAGGTCGCGGAGAACGGCATTCCTTCAGAAGGCAAGGTGTTGCTGGAAGCTCCGAAATGGGCTGGTGGAAAGACGCTGACTTTCAAAACCGAAGGGAGCCGAAACGATTTCTGTGCCGTGTATCTGCTGCGTGAAGCCATTGACGGTCTCTTTGCTGCGGTTGTGAGCAGCTTCTATTCCACCGGGCCGGATCCCAAGAAAGACCTCTGGCGCAGTGATGCGCTTGTGTTTCTCGGCAGCCCCGAAGTACACGGTCCTTATCCTACGAAGATGGCCTTTCTGCCCAGATTCCCGGTGCGGGAAGGAGTGGAGATTGTTCCGTTTGACGGCATTGGCCTGGTACGCCAGGAAGCGCGAATGGAGGACGGCAAGGTGGCAGTCAGGATGCTCGCCGGCAGGAAGACTGTCTGGCAGCAGACCTGGCGCAAGGGCGAGCCCTGGTGGGACAAAGCCAAGCTGGAGTATGAATCGCGCAGTTGGGGAGGCTCCTGGTGTCCCGGCCCCTATGATGTCGACCCTGACTGGCAGATGGGGATGTTCCGTATAGAGGCTGAGAGAATTGAACCGCCTGCTGAACTGTCACTTCCGTCGGCAGAAGAAGTCGAGAAACGGGCCATAAAAAGAATCTCGCGCTACGCTCAGTCCCTGGATGAGGACCTCGCGACACTGATTCATCGCCGGCTGCCGGATTTGTTTTCCGGAAAGGAGCTTGAACAACTGCAAGCCACGTGGAAGCGCCGCATCGACTGGGACAAGCCCCGCAAAGGACCGACTGCTGATGAAGCTGTCGAAGCAGTGAAGACTCTCTTGGCCGGAAACGACGCGCAAGCGGCGTTGAAGAAACTCGATGAACTCAGCCACCTTATCCACGGGGAGTTGTTCGCCGAGCTCAAGGCAGAGGCCCTTCTTGCCAACGGTGACGCCCAAATGGCGGCGGATATTCTCAAGTGGCTGCCGCGAAGAGGGCCCGAGGCCAGTGCCAAAGCGCGGCTTCTTGAGGCCAGGGCGTGGCGGAAGTGCAGCAACAACGAACTGGCGCTGCTGGCAGCGCTCGAATTGTTGAGGGACCAACCGGATTCGCCGGAAGCTGCCCAGGCGAAGGCGATTGCGGACAGACTCAAGCCAGAGCACGGGGAAAAGCTGCGAAAATACCTCAAAGACAACCCGTACATGCTTTTCCGCCTCCGTTCGTACTGGCCGGAAGGGGCTGTTCCGATTGACCAGGTCCACCTGAAGCCATCAAAGGAGGGCGGGAGAATCCTAATCTGGGACGGCTACTGCTGGCGGTGTTGTCTTACCCCGGATGGCGCGGAAGTTGAACTGCCCAGGGGTCTCAAGCCTCTCAAGAATAGAGAGAAAGACCATCACGGTACTGCGAGCGTCGAGTTTGCGCGCAAGGGCGACACAGTTTATGTGAGAGAGGCCGACCGGATTGCAGCCAGGAATACAAAGGGAAAAGAGATTTGGCGATACCAGGTCGCTGCCAAACCGAACAAAGAACTCCACTGGAACGACCGCATGGGCCTGCCTTACCTGGCGAACCCCCACCTGATTCACTGCCCGGAGGGTGACAGGATTGTCTGCGGTGTGGGGCAGAGGACAGTCTTTTTCGGGATGGGTGTCTCGTACTCCCCTGTTGGAGGGAGCCTGCTTGCTCTGGACCTCAATGGCAAAAAAATCTGGGAGAAGGAGGCAGGTCACTGCGAGGCACTGACCATTGTGCCGAGAAAAGACAAGGCGCCGGTGGCAGTGGGGCTTTTCGCCGGAACTACCGGAATCCTCGCAGGCTTCGACACTTCAACCGGCGAGACGCTGTGGGAAGAAGAGTTTTCTCATAACGAGATACGATTCAGAGGACAAGAAACCAGACTGCTGTTCACCGCCAAATTCGGGAAAGACTCGCACCGAATCATATTCTCGCACAACGGAGATGTGCGAATCATGACCAGCAGGGGAAAGAAGGTCGCACAGCTCGAAGGCTTTCAGGTCGAGGCGGTGGCGGACTTCGACTCCGACGGGACAGACGAAATCCTGCTCTCTACAGGAAAACGTGGCGACTACTGGGGCAAGCCCTGGATTGTAGACCTGAACGGGAAGACCCTGTGGAGAATCAACACAGGCTCCTGGCGTGTTTGCGGCGCGGCAGATCTCGACAACGATGGCTGGCTTGAGATTGTGGCGGAAAAGGGGGGCATCGCCGTGTTCGGCAGGCTGCCCCTTGATTACTAACGTTGGCTTACTCAGGATGGAATGGAATTGAAGCGTTTTCCCGGCATTATCATTCTGATTGTGGCCGCAGTTGCCAGCGCCTCGGCCATGGTTCTTGAGGTCGCCGGCGCGCACGCACTGGCACCGGGGTTCGGCACAGGCATGAACGCGTGGGCGGCCATGATTGTCGTGGGGCTGGGCGGCCTCGCCTGCGGGTACGCGCTTGGCGGATTCGCCGCCGACAGGTGGAAAGAGCATCTTGCCAAACGTGTCGTTCCTTTGCTCCTTGTTACAGGTGGCCTCTGCTTTGCGGCAGATGCTCTTGTATGGCATGGGCTTGTGACTGGACTGGCGGCGGTCGGCCCGAGAGTTGGTGCTCTGCTTGCAGGCGCAGTACTGTTCTTCGTACCGTTTGCCGCTCTGGGGGCAATCTACCCGGCGGCACTGAAGCTCTGGACAGGAGCGATTGAGGAGCTGGGACGGCGAAGCGGGCTGCTCTCGGCAGTCTCTGCAGTTGGCTCTCTTGCGGGTGCGGCCGCGGCCGGGTTTCTGCTTGTACCCGCCCTGTCACTGGAGAGCGTCTTCGGCGCGTGCGCAGTGGCGCTTATCCTTATGGCCGGCGTTGTGCTGCTGAGCAGCAGCTTCAAGGCAGGCGGCATTCTGCTAATCTTGCTTGGCTGCCTGCCGGTTTTTCTGCCCGCAAGGCCGCTTGGACACGGTGTCATCCACCGCCGCGCATCGCTGTTTGGCCCGGTGGAAGTTGTGGACCGCGGCGGTGCGCGCTTTCTCGTTGTCTCAGGCACAATCCAGGGAGCCATGCTCAAAGACAGCCACGAATCCGTCTTCCCCTATGTCCAGGTACTTGCTGAGATGCTCCGTCGAAACCTGCCTGCGCAGCAGCGCAAGGTGCTGCTGGTGGGGCTTGGCGCAGGTCTTCTGCCTCGCCTGCTTGAACCGGGCTCATGCCTGACGGTGGAAGTTGACCCCGCCACTGTCCAAGTTGCCGAAGAATACTTTTTGTTTGATGTTTCGCGTTACCCTGTGCGAGTAGCTGATGGACGCGTTTTCCTGCTGTCTTCGCAGGAGTGCTACGGAGCGGTGATATTCGATGCCTACGGAGGCGGTAACCACCCTTACCACATGCTGACAAGGGAATGCTTTGAGCTTGTCAAGGCACGCCTGCACCCAGGCGGAATGTTTGTGCTCAATTACCTCGGCTACGTGGGAGGGCCTAACGGCAGGTTTGTCCGTTCGCTCGAGGCTACGCTGCGCGCGGTTTTTGAACACGTTGAGGTTTACTCGTCCGAGGAAGTTGCAGACTATGCTAACGTTATTTTTGTCGCGCACGGTCCGGGTGTTGAAATTGACTGGCCTCCCGGTGTATATGAGAGAAGACTGACGTTTCTGGACAACAGGCCTGTTCAGTTGCTTGCCGACTCCAGGAATCCGGTAGCTCTCTGGAGCGCGGCGGTCGAGCAGCGCTGGCGGGAAGAATCGCAGCGGATGCTCTCAACGGAATAATAAGCGTTCTTGTAGAGGCGGTATTGCAAATGAAAATCTCAAAATCGGGATGGCTGATTCTCGGCGCGTGCGTAGTTGTGCTGGCAATAATGTATGTCGCTTTGTATACCGGACAGGAAGACACCAGTCAGGGAGAAGAACCGCGGGGTCTTGCCGGGCAGGACGGCGTCAGACAGGCGGCTGCCCAATCAGCCCAATCTCCGGCCGCACCACCCGAAAAGCCGGCGAAAGAAGCCGCACCCAGACCCGAGGAACCGCCTGTCACATACTACCTCGAGAATCTGCCGCGCCCGGTTCCCGACATTGTCGCCATGATAAGAGCAGAGAAACCGGTTGAGGTTGGCACCCCTTATGATGAACAGTACAAGAAGACGATGGCAGCATTTCACGCAATTCGACTCAGGCAGCAACAGGGCGACCAGGAAGGAGCCCTCAGGCTGTACAAGGAATTGGCTGACAAGTATCCGGGTACTTCCGGCGCCGCCACGGCACTTTTCGAGGTTGCCCGAAGCCCGGTAAGGCGCTACAACGATACCTGGCTCAGCGCAGAGCAGATAGCACAAATTGGCGAAATCGCCCTGACGCTGGCGAAAGAGAACCCGACCCACCACCTGACTGTGCGCACGCTGTACATGTACCTGAGGGAGTCCCTCGATGCCGTCGGCAAGAAAAGCTACGGTGAGTTTTACGGCGGGCCGGTTGAGACGGTAGTCCCGCCGTCGCAGCGATACAGACCCTCGCAGGAGGACTGGCAGAGAATTTTTCAAGCTGCCGCCATCCTCGCGGGCAGGTACCCCGGCGACACCCGCGGAGCCGGCTGCCTGCTGGAACTTACGCACCTTCTAACCAGGATGCCGCGGGCAAAACAGAGGGCAATCGAGATATACAGGCTGCTCTGCGAATGGCCGGGAGCCTGGTACGAGAACTTCGTCGCATACAAGGCCCTTCATGACGATGCTGTCGAACAGGGCGACCTGACCAAAGCGCGGGAAATAGCTCTCAAGGCTGCAAATCAATGCGCGGGAAAACTCTCACATGCCCACTACAGAAAACTGGCAAAAGAATCCAGGGGGCAAAAGCCTGACACCCCGTGGCACAAGATGCTCGATAGCGGCGTTCCTTCAGAAGCCAAGATACTGCTGGAAGCGCCCAGGTGGAAGCCGGGCGACTGGCTGGCCTTCACCGTGAAGGGATTTCATTTTGACAAGTCGGCAAAGAAGTGGGGCACTGTCCGGTTCGGTTCCAGTGGTAAGGAGGAGCGCCACGCCCTCTACCTGCTGCGCCGGGAGCCTAACGGCCTGTGTTCTGCGCTCGTGAGCCACAATCTCCATGGAGCCAGAAGCGCCTTCGAAGCTTACTCTATCGGACCATGCCGCTTTGCTTTCCTCGGCAATCCGAAGACTGCCTGTCCTGCGGTCATTTCGCTGCTGTTCCTGCCCAAGTTTCCCGTCAGGGAAGGCGTGGAAGTACTTTCCTTCGACCGCATCGGCCTTGTACGCCAGGAGGCGCATCTGGAAGGTGGGAAGATAGTCATCAAGATACATGCAGACGGCGGGACTGTCTATCAGCAGACCTGGACCAGGGGCGAGCCGTGGTGGGAAGCGGCGGACTTGGAATACGACTCTCGTGAAATGCACAGCCGGGTTCCCGGCGCTTATGATGTTGACCCGGGCTGGGGCAGAACCAGAAGCAAAATTCAGGCTGCAAGGGTCGAGGCGACTGACCAGGCGTCATTTCCGACTGCGAAGGAGCTTGAGAAAAAGGCACTGGCGGAGATGAGCTCCTGGTCGGTCAACGAGGAGATTGCGAAGCTCATCCTTGCCCGCCTGCCTGAGGTTTTTTCCGGCGAGGAACTCAAGAAGCTTCAGCGGAACTGGGATTTGCGGTTCAATCCCCGGAAATGGTCGCCAATGGCGGCCGAAGCCGAAAAACTCCAACACGTAAAATCCCTGCTTGCAGAAGGGGATTCGCAGGCGGCCCTGAAGAAGCTGGAGGAGGGAGAACCCTGGCGCAGGCAGTTTGAGGCGCTGGCGCTTAAGGGAGAGGCGCTTCTTGCGCTGGGCAAGCCGCTTGAAGCAGCTCAGATACTGCGCCACATGCCGCGCAGGGGGCCCTTTGCCAGTGCGAGAGTGCACCTTCTTGAGGCAGAAGCCTGGGAAGCATGCAGGAAGAGAGAGCTCGCCCTCTGGACGGCGCTTGAGCTCCTGCGTGACTGCCCGCAGTCTCCCGAAGCTGCGCAGGCCAAAAAGATTGTGGGGCGGCTCAAGCCGGACTATGCAGAGCGGCTGCAGAAGCAGCATACTGAGAATCCCTACGCCGCTTTTCGCACAAGGTCGCTGTGGCGGCCTGCAAACCGGACGCCCTGGGATGTTTCCGTGGAGCAGTGCGATAAAGGCGCGAACATCCTCGTGTGGGGTTCGGCCGGTGGGCTCTGGTTCATTACTCCCGATGGGGAAGAGCTTGAGCTGCCGAAAAGCCCGAAGCCGGGCAAGCGCTTGAAAAGTAACCGGCACGGCACTGCAGGCATGGAGTTTGCCCGCAAGGGCGAGACAGCCTTTGTGAAGGAAGCTGACCGCATAGTGGCGAGAAAGACAAGCGGCGAGGAGTTCTGGCGCTTCACTGTTCCCGCGCGGCAGTACGGCTCTGGCAGAGGGTATCCGAAAGGCCTGCCCGTTCTTGCCGGCCCCCACCTGGTGAAGTGCCCGGAAGGCGAGAGGATTGTCTGCGGCGTGGGCCAGCGCACTGTGCAGATAGGAATGGGTATCCGGTACGGCCCCGCCGGCGGAGGGCTGCTGGCTCTCGACACAAAAGGCAAAGTGGTGTATGAAAAAGAAGTGACATACTGCGACTCGCTGACTGTCGTGCCCCGTAAGGGCAAGACACCGATAGCGGTGGGGCTTTTCTTCAAGCCGAGCAGGCCGGGCAATTGCTGGGACGCAAAGGGCAAGTGGTTTCTCGCCGCGTTTGACGCATCCACAGGCAGCGGATTATGGGAAAAACCCATCGCGTACACGGCCAAGCGGTTCAGGACTTCCCGGACCAACCGGCTGTTTACCGCCGCGAACGCTCCGAATTCTTACAGAATCGTGCTTTCACTTGGTGGTATCCGGGTCTTTGATGTTGAAGGAAAGCAACTGATGCATATTGGCGCGCCTGAGGTTGAATTGCTGGTAGATTTCGATTCAGACGGCGTTGACGAGATAGTAGCATGCAGGAAAGTGGACTACTACGCTGGTGGAGCGCTCTCAATCCTCGCCCTTGATGGCTGTACGCTCTGGGAAGGGCCACCGGGCCGCTGGGTCGCCCGGGCGGCCGAGGATCTCGACGGCGATGGCTGGAAGGAACTCATCGCAATCCGGGAGTACCGACTCCGCGCCGTAGCCGTTTTCGGCAGACTCCCCGCTGACCACTGATGGGTAGTGTCAAGAATCTTTCGCAAATTCAACGTTCTCTCGACCGAAGCGCTTCCATTACTGCGAGTAGGACATCGCCCACCTCGATACTTCGCATACACAGCATCGGCTTGTCCACATTTGTGCATTTTCGGGGAATTATCCCGGGCTTCTCACATGGCTGGCATGGGACATTTGCTGAAATCATGTTCAAGTATACATCATTCCAGTAGCCGTGCCAGTAAGAGGGTGAGGGGCCATTTATCCATATGGTCTTGACGCCCTGCGCGGCTGCGATGTGCATCGGCCCTGAGTTATTGCCCACAAACACATCTACTTTGTCCAGAAGAGCGGCCAGTTCAAGCAGCGTAGTCCTATTGAGGGTCCATACCCTTGGGTGCGCGGGTCTGGGAATCGGTCTCCCGGCTGAAACCAACACGAAACCAGTATCTTTGCGGGAGGCGACAATCTCTTCTGAAAGCTGAACAAAACGACCCAGCGGCCATTCCTTGTACTGCAGTTTTGCAAAAGGATGAATCACCACGAGTCTGATGCAACCTGCGTTGTCCAGCATGCGAGCGACGGAATCACTTTCTCGGTCGGTGTATCGTATCCGAGACCTTCTGATTGGGGGAACGCCAACTGTTGGTGTCATTTCTTCAGCGAGAACTTGCAGCGTCCGAAATCTATTCTCTATCACATGCAGATTCGGGTCGAATTCAAGGTGGTGGGTATAGAATCGCGAACCTTTCGCATTTGAATGAAAGCCTATTCTCAAAGGAATTTTCGCCGTCTTTGCCAGCAAACACGTAGTGGTACAGCTGCGCGTAAAAAGTGCGCCTGACGTGCTCTCGCGAAGAATACCCGCAGAGAGCGAACGTTCCTGCCAGAATCGCCGCTGCCAGGGATGTGTTGCTGGCTGCTCTGACAATTCCAGCACCGACACCGAGGACCACTGCTCCCATGACAAGCAGCAGTGCATGCATGACAATAGTGGAACCGAGGTAGGGAGGCTGCTGACCTGAGGGTTTTTGGTGCAGGAAGACAGCCTGAGGCGAAGCTATAAGGGAACCGCGAAGGCCGTCCCAGAGAAGGATGACGGAAAACGCAAGGACGTACAGGCCATATTGCTCCTTCGAGCAGAGGCGCGCAAGCAGCACGCCGGTGAGGAAGTTAGTGCCTGAGACAAGCGCCTGGTCGAAAAGGGCTACGTAACTCTTCTTCGCCGTGGCTGTGAGAAGTCGTTCGAGCATGCTGCCTGCCTGGTTTTCGCGTAACCTTCATCGGAGCGGGGCGTCATAAGCGCCGCGCTGAAGGTAGTATAAACGCGCGAGGCTGCATGTCTATTGTTTTCCGGCGAAGCAGGGCGGTGGGAGAGCTGTTCCGATGAGTATTAGCCTGATAGCAAGACTTTCTGCCTATTGCCTCAAGGCACTCGCAATACGCTTGGACTGTGGCCGGTATCTCGTGCAATTGCTGCTCCACATGCGCGCCCTCGAGCATTTCACGCTCAATTCGAGCCTTTTCGATCAAGGCCGCCCGCTTGCTTTCCGTACCCAGCGAGTGCCTGTGTTCCTTACCGTCCTTGTAATACTTGAACCACCATGTCTTGTGGCGCCTGTAGATTGTGGCCATGTGCCCAACCTCCTTTTGGAAAACGAGACTTTGTTTCGCCCCTGCTTCCGAAAAATCTAAAGCACAGGTTTTGGGCACAGGCACCACTCATATGCTTCAAATGAAAGCACAGGGACGCGCGTAACCGGTTGTCCCTGTTCATGTTCCGAATGGTAGCGGGGGTCGGATTTGAACCGACGGCCTTCGGGTATAGACACTGAAAGTTATTCCTATAAGGCGGGGTTAGCAACAGTTGATAAACGAAGCACCACTCAAACAGGGCCCTCTGCTCGAATCTACCATTCTCAGCTTCCGAAACATTTTCTTGTCTTTTGCTTGACAAAGGAGCTTTTCAAACGTATAATTCGAACGAACGTTCGATAGAAAAAGGGGCTTAGACTGGAAACAGGCAAACCGTGGAAGGACAATCCATCGAGATATACAGGGAATTAAGCATCGGCAAGACAGCCCGGTTTGACGAAAAACTGGTGCATTTGCTGACGTGTGCGGCGCGGGCTTTCGCCGAACAGGGTTATGAAAAGACATCCATTCGGCAGGTGGCTCAAGCCGCAGGATTCAGTCTGGCAGGGCTTTACTACTATGTGAGTTGCAAAGAAGAGCTGCTTTTTTTCATTCAGTATCACACATTTGGCGTACTGGCTGAGGAGCTGGAAGGCATACTGAACAGGTCTGGGGCGCCAGAGAGTCATCTCAAAGAGATGGTTTTCAGCCACGTGCGGTATCTGGTGGAACACTTGCCCGAGCTGAAGGTGTGCACTACTGAGCTGGATTCTTTGCAGGGGGAGTACTACCAACAGGTATTGAGCCGCAGGCAGCGCTATTTCGAATTGACGCGACAAATATTGAACCGGCTCAGAGAGCAGGTTAAAGGAGCGAGGGTGAAACCCAACCTGGCTGCACTCTACTTGTTTGGCATGCTGAACTGGATAGTAATGTGGTTCGATCCGCAGCGAAACGACCCGACAGAACTTTCTGAGAGTCTGGTGGAGCTTTTTTTGGGTGGATATCGAGAAATATCGGTGTAAGCATTCAGGTATCCCTCCCCCCTCTGGGGTGAGGGGGATTTCGGAATTTATCACCCTCCCCTCAATCCCCTCCCCTCAAGGGAGGGGAAGTAAGGTGCTGAACGGTTACAAAATAAAAAGGGAAAGAAATGAGGTACGCAGAGACAGGGTTTAATTTAGAAGTTGACCTGACCAGAGGAAACATTGAGAGGGTGGCAACTGACCCGGAACTAACCGAACTTTATCTGGGGGGGCTGGGTACTAACGCCAAGATATTGTGGGATAGGGTTCCCCCTGAAGTTGAACCCTTTTCTCCTGACAATCTACTCATTTTCAGCACCGGTCTTTTAGTTGGCACACCTGCTCCCGGTTGCAATCGTACCATTGTTTCCACCATCTCTCCTCAGACTTTGTTCATGGCATATTCAATGATGGGGGGATTTTTTTCACCGGAATTGAAGCATGCCGGTTATGACAAGGTGATATTTCGCGGCAAGTCCCCCAATCTGGTTTATTTGTGGATAAACAATGACAAAGTAGAAATACGTGATGCCTCTCATTTACAGGGTAAAGGCGCTATTGAAACTGCAGAACTTATTCGACAGGAGTTGAAGGAACCGAAAGCCCAGGTAGCTGCTATCGGCCTGGCTGGTGAAAACAGGGTTTATTTTGCCTCTATTGAGCAAGGCCATTCCAGTGCCAGCCGAGGCGGAATAGGGGCCGTTATGGGAGACAAAGGATTAAAGGCGATAGCTGTTCGAGGAACAGAGGACGTCAATATTGCCCAACCGGATGAATTCCTGAATCTTTGCAATGAAGTACTGGAATATATAAAAGTCCGGGAAGAAAAGCCAATTCCGGGCGTAATGCCTATTTTAGCCGGGCTTGGGTCGCCGAAAGAGATGACAGTGCATAATGAGAAGTGGCACACCGAGAATTTCATGTGGGGGAATTCCCGCGTCCGCAGAAAAGGTTTTTGGAACGAGGAAATCGAAAATAAGTGGACTGAGTCCATGGAAAATGTGCGCAAGCGCTTAATAAGTTGCTATAACTGTCCGATGAAATGCGGGGCAATAATCTCCGTCCCGGGAATTTCAACCTACATGATGAAATGCTTCTCGAAACTTACGTATACAATGGCGGCCTTTTCAGACCTGGATTTTGGTTTCAGAATCGCCCAGCGCGCTACGGAGTATGGGGTGGACGGATTCTCGACCCCGCAAGTCATGGCCTTCGCCATTGAGCTTTACGAAGCCGGTATTTTGACAGATAAAGACTTTCCGGGAATGCCGTCCGATAGCGAGGGGAGATTTTACTGGTTACTTGACAGAATTGTCCGGCGAGAAGGGATTGGAGATGTTCTGGCCAATGGAACTTATTGGGCAGCCGAACAGATTGGCAATGGCGCGCAAGAATATGCTCATAACAACATCAAGAAACATGAGCAGTTGCCTCTCAAGCTGTCAATGCTGAATCCCATTTATTTCCTTATGTATTGTACCGGCGAGAAGGCAAACATTACCCAAATTGAAGGGAATTTCCCCCAGGCGCCTTTTCGTACGAGAGAGGAGAGAGAAGAGTTCGTAAAGGATTGGATTCAGGTTCCCGATGAGAAGTTCAAGCAGTATTTCCTGGACTGGGAACTCCGCGGAGAAAACTCAATTCCCTATTACCCGACTGTTGAAATGACTTGTGAAATTGTAGACTGGCAAGAGAAGATGCACTACATCGATGACGCCACCGGGATGTGCGCCGGTTTGTCGTCATTTCCCCTGAAGCCTCCGTATCATATACACAATTTACCGGTCTTTATCTCATCAGCGACCGGGATTGATATGGATGAAGCCGGACTAACGCAAGTAGCCAAGAGGAACCGGAATTTAGTTAGAGCCGTTAATATAAGAAGAGGCATGAGGAGAAAAGATGAGAAGGTGCCTGAGGACCATTGGAAGAAAAGATTTCCCGAGCTTGAAAAGGAGCTCTTGGATGCGTATTACAAATTCAAGGGATGGAATAATGAGGGTATTCCTACTAAGGAGTCTTTGCATGAGTTGAGCTTGGATTACGTGAGCGAAGATTTCATACAGAGAGGGATATTGACAGAAGATGAAGAGACTCCTTCCAGGGAGATTCTGGCGGAAAAAGAGAAGAAATAGAGTAGAGGGAGTGAGCCGTGGAAGTTGAGAAGAAAAAGAAAATAATCAAAACAATAAAAATTGACGTTGATAAATGCAATGGTTGCCGGGCATGTGAGGTAATCTGCTCCGCCTTTCACGCTACGCCGAAATATAGCGGCAGTAATCCGGCGAGGTCTCGTATTCGGGTGATTCGTGACCCACTCAGAGACATATATGTTCCTGTATTCGCGGGTGAGTATACTGCAGCCGAATGTATGGGCAGAGACAAATATGT
>DAOVDS010000182.1 GCA_030669415.1 bacterium | reverse complement strand
AAGGCGCGAGTCGTAACAAGCCTGATTGTCAAAGAACGGCGGTTCAAACGAGTTGAACCACGCCGCTGGAGATTTTATGTCTCCAAACGGCAGCAAAACTTTTTTCAAGAATCAATTTGACATATCACCGTAGTGCTTTCGAGATATGGTTGAGAATAGCAGATACAACCTCTTGACACATAATTGTCGCTAAATATAAGTATCGACCTAAATATACACCAAACCTATTACAAGTCAAGGTGAAAAAGTCCATTTAGTCAGTGCCGCCCGAATAGGCAACACTAAAGCTGTCTTTACTTCAAGTCTCTCGGGAAACCGTAAATCCCGGCTGTTGACAGGCTGGGGTATGTGTGCTATATTTGGCCGATTTTGCACTATCAGCGGGTTGGCAGCGATGAGGAAACTGCGCAAAGTTCTGCTCCTGGGCAGCGGCGCGCTGAAGATTGGGGAGGCGGGCGAGTTCGACTACTCCGGCTCGCAGGCAATCAAGGCGCTCAAGGAAGAGGGCCTTGAAGTCGTTGTCGTCAACCCCAACATAGCCACGGTGCAGACGGACAAGGGTTTCTCCGACCGCGTCTATTTCCTGCCGGTGACAGCGCGCTTCGTCGAGAAAATTATCGCAAAGGAGCGGCCCGACGGGCTCCTGGCCGGGTTCGGAGGCCAGACCGCCCTCAACTGCGCCGTGGCTCTGCACCGCAGCGGCGTTCTCAAGAAATACAAGGTCCGGGTGCTGGGCACCTCGATTGAGACAATCGAGATGACCGAAGACCGGCGCCTGTTTGAGAAGCGCCTTGAATCAATAGGCGTCAAGACGGCAAAAGGGTCTGTTGCGACCTCGAAAAAGCAGGCCACCGGTATTGCCGGTCGAATCGGTTTCCCCGTCATGGTGCGCGCCGGGTTCGCCCTCGGCGGTAAGGGCTCCGGCGTCTGCAGGGATGGCGAAGAGCTCGCCCGCCTTCTTGAAGAAGTTTTCTCACATGCGGACCACGTGATAGTCGAGCCCTTCCTGGGTGGTTGGAAAGAGGTCGAGTACGAAGTTGTGCGCGACAGCCTCGACAACTGCATCACCGTCTGCAATATGGAGAACTTCGACCCGATGGGAATCCACACCGGCGAGTCGATAGTCATTGCGCCCTCACAGACGCTGAGCAACTACGATTACCACAAGCTGCGCGAGATTTCCATAAGGGTGGTGCGCGAGCTCGGGGTCATAGGTGAGTGCAACATCCAGTTCGCACTCAGTCAGGGCGCGTTCGACTACGCCGTGATAGAGGTGAATGCGCGCCTCTCGCGCTCCTCGGCGCTGGCCTCGAAGGCGACCGGGTATCCGCTTGCGTACATCGCCGCGAAGCTCGCGCTCGGGAAATCGCTCCTCGAGCTGCGCAACTCGATAACCGGTGTCACCTCCGCCTGCTTCGAGCCGGCGCTTGACTACTGCGTCGTCAAGGTGCCCAAGTGGGACCTCGCTAAGTTCGTGCGCGTCTCCAAGCGCATAACCTCCGAGATGAAGAGCGTGGGCGAGGTCATGGGGATAGGTCGCACCTTCGAGGAGGCCATCCAGAAGGCCCTTCGCATGACGGGCGAGACCTCTGTGGGCCTCGAGACCGCGCGCGAGTTCGAAGATATCGAAAAAGAGCTCGCCGAGCCCACCGACAAGAGGGTCTACGCCGTGGGAACAGCGCTTCGCAGCGGCATGACTGTGGAGCGCGTAAGCGAGCTTACAGGCGTGAGCAAGTGGTTTATCTACCGGATTGCGAGAATCGTGGACTGCGAGCGCAGGCTGCGGGATGGCAGGCTTGACAGGGATATGCTTCTGCGGGCGAAGAAGCTGGGCTTCTGCGACCCGCATATCGCGGCCCTGGCCGGAATGACCGAGCGGCAGGTGCGCACGAAGCGAAAGAGGATGAAAATCCTGCCCTCGGTGAAGCAGATAGACACGCTCGCGGCCGAGTATCCCGCAAAGACAAACTACCTCTACCTCACGTATCACGGCAGCGAGCACGACATCCGGTTTCCCGAGCGCACGCAGCGCCGAAAAGTGCTTGTCGTGGGCTCCGGCCCTTACAAAATAGGCTCCTCAGTCGAGTTCGACTGGTGCTGCGTCAACTGTGTGAAGACCCTGCGCAGCTTCGGCTACAAGACAATCATGGTCAACTGCAACCCGGAGACTGTCTCCACCGACTACGATGAGTGCGATGCGCTCTACTTCGACGAGCTCTCCTTCGAGCGCATCATGGACATCGTGGAGTATGAGAAGCCCCAGGGCGTTGTCGTATCCATGGGCGGGCAGATTCCCAACAACCTCGCGGTGCCGCTGGAGCACGCGGGGGTGAGGCTGCTGGGCACGCCGGCCGACTCGATAGACAACGCCGAGGACCGCAACCGGTTCTCGAAGCTTCTGGACGAGCTCGGGGCTGTGCAGCCTGCCTGGAGCGCGTTCTCGAATATCGACGAGGCCCGGCGCTTTGCCGACGGGATAGGCTATCCCGTGCTTGTGCGGCCCAGCTACGTCCTCTCGGGCGCGGCGATGAAAGTGGCGCACGGCGAGGCCGAGCTCGAGCAGTACCTGCGCGCGGCCGCGAACGTGTCCAGGGAGCACGCCGTCGTCATAACGAAGTTCATTCCGAACGCGAAGGAAATCGAGTTCGACGGCGTCGCCCAGAACGGCGTGATAAAGCTCTACGCCATAAGCGAGCACATTGAGAACGCGGGCGTGCATTCCGGCGACGCGACCATGGTGCTGCCCGCCCAGCGGATATACCTCGAAACCCAGCGCAAGATTAAGCGCATTACGCAGGAAGTCGCCCAGCGCCTCAACATTACGGGGCCTTTCAACATGCAGTTTATAGCGACTGACAACGAGATTTCCATAATCGAGCTGAACCTGCGCGCGTCACGCTCTTTTCCCTACTGCTCGAAGGTCTACGACCGCAACTTCATAGAGCTTGCCACCCGCGCGATAGTCGGAATCGATGTTGACCGCACCACGAAGATAGACCTCGATTACGTCGCGGTGAAGGTGCCGCAGTTCTCCTTCTCCCGCCTCAAGCAGGCGGAGCCCGTGCTCGATGTGGAGATGTCATCCACCGGCGAGGTGGCCTGCTTCGGGCAGCGGATATCCGAGGCCTACCTCAAGGCGATGTACTCGGTGGGCTACAGGGAGCCGCGGTCTTTCCTGCTGGATATAAGCGCCGAGAAGGACAGGTTCAAGTTCATGAAGCCTCTCAGCCGGCTGCTTGCGCTCGGCTGCAAAATCTTCGCCTCCGAAGACCTCTACTACTTCTACAAGTACCACAAGCTCGATATCACCAAGCTGCCCAGGCACGAGGCACTGGAAGCGCTGGGCCGGGGTGAGGTGGACATGCTCATCTACATAGCGCGCGACCTCTCCTCGGCCGAGATAGAGCGGGGATATGCCCTGCGCCGCGCGGCTGTTGACCTCTCGATACCGCTGATTACCAACCTCCAGAACGCAGTCCTCTTCGCCAACGCCATTTCAAGCAGGAAGTTCGAAGACCTTGAAATCCTCGCGTGGGATGAATATCTGTGAGGAAGCAGCGATGATAGGCGGCCCCAACAGCCCGGCATTAACAAGCGCGTTGTCGCTGTGCCTGAGTGCAGTCGCGGTCGTGTCTGTGGGCGGCTTCTTCAGTCCTGCCTTGTGGCCCGGGAGCATCGTGGCCCTCGTGGTCGGGACAGTGTTCGCCTTTCTGGCTATCGCGGCGGGCATCGTCTCCTTTTACGCGCCGGAGCCCGGGCTCACCTTCGCGCTGCTTGGAATAGGGCTCAGCCTGGGAGTGATTGTGTTGGTGTTCCTGGTCTTCTTGCTCAAGATGGCCTACAGTTAAGACTCAGGTGGTGTTTTGCAGGAAATATACCTTGTCCGGCACGGTACGGTTCAGAACCCGCAGGGCGTCGAATACCGCCGCCAGCAGGGCTTCCCCCTGAGCGGGCGCGGGGTCAGCGAGTCCCAACAGGCTGCCCGGTTCCTTAAAGGGCGCGCCATTGACGCCGTTTACCACTCGCCGCTTGAGCGCTGCGTGCAGACAGCATCGATAATCGCGTCCTCTCTTGGCCTGCCTGAAGTCGAATCACCCCAGATAAACGAGTGGGACCAGAATGAGTCGCTACGCGACGTGCAGGCCCGGATGAACACCTTCTATATGACTCTCTACGCCGGGCCTTACGACAGGCTCGCGGTTGTCTCCCACCGCGACCCGCTGCGGGTGCTCATGCTGTCCCTTGCGGGCAGGAAGCTTTCTGAAGTCTACAAGCCCGACGTGTTTCCCCTCGAGCCCGGCGGGGTCTGGCTTCTCAGGCCGGGTCCCGATGGTACTACTTTCGAGAATGTGTTTACCCCGATGGCGGAACCGGAATAGAAAGGAGAGTGATACGGTGCTCGAAATCATCGCAATAGCCATTCTGTACACCCGTCTCAAGAAAAAGCTTGAGAAGAATGGCAGGCCCACCGGCCTGGCATGGCTCGGACCCGGTTTGTGGATAGGCGGCGAACTCGCCGGCGCGGCCCTGGGGGTGGCCTTCGCGGTAATGCAGAACAGGCAGCCCGGCCCGGAGGTTTACCTGTTCGCCATCGTCGGCGCCATAGTAGGTGCCGTGGTTGCATACCTGATTGTGTCGAGTCAGGGGCCCATGTCGTTCGAATGCCCTTCCTGCGGGGATGAGTTCACCCACAGGCCCAACCCGCAGGGAAAAAGCAGATGCCCACACTGCGGCGCGTCACTCCGGGTCATGGGCGGCATGGTACACGTGGTAAGGATGGGCAAAAAAGACTGACACACCCCGCCCCCTGCCGGAAGGCGTGGTGAAATGCAAGCCGCGGGTTTTAACCCGCGGGCCTTTTAGCCGCGTTGCTTGCAACGCGGAACAACCAGAGCTGCGGGTCCCGCGCCTGAACGATTTCGACTCCTTTTTCTCCGTGTCCTCTGAGTTCTCCGTGGCGAGATCTCTATGGCAACCTGCGGCGGATTGTCGCGTCAGGCATTGTGGGCTGCCGGAAAGTTCTTTGAGGTGTCTTGTCTTGCGTGTATAATGTGCCTGTCGAAAGGCTGCAAGGAGAGTTTGCAGGACCAGAGAATGCCGACAGTTTTTAGGATTCGAGGGCACCGGTTCTTCTTTTTCAGCAATGAAGGAGATGAACCTCCCCATATCCATGTTGAAACTGCAGAGAAATACGCCAAGTTCTGGCTCAGCCCCGTCACCCTCGCGCAGGCGGCAGGTTACAACGCGAAGGAACTGACACGGCTCAGGGTCATGGTTCAAGAGCGTCGCGATTTCTTCAGGGAGAAATGGGATGAGTATTTCCAAGATTAACTCAACGACAGTTCTTGCCACTCAAGTGCGATTTGACCGCGAGCATCTCCACGTCCAGCTTTCCGACGGGAGGGAAATCAGCGTTCCTCTTGAGTGGTTTCCCAACTTGCGTGATGCGACGATGAAGCAGAGGAGCAAGTGGCGGCTCATTGGCAAAGGCGTTGGCATTCACTGGGAAGAGCTGGATGAAGATATCTCCGTTGCAGGCCTGCTGAAACATTGAGTCGGTTTGCCCATCAGTCTCTCCGGGCCAAGCGATTTCGACTCGTTTTTCTCCGTGCCCTCTGAGTTCTCCGTGGTAAAATGGTCACGGCGCTTTCTGCGGGTCTGCGATGTGGAGGCAGCGGGTTGAAGATAAGGGTTGCCAAGTACGCCGGGTTCTGCGAGGGGGTGCGCCGGGCGGTCGCCATGGCGCTTGACCTCGCGCAAAAGCTGCACGACCCGCTCTACACCTGCGGCGAGCTGATTCACAACCCCCAGGTCATCTCACTGCTTCGCAAGAAGGGCGTTACCGACATAAGCGACCCGAAGGAGGCGGCGGGCGGCTCGGTTCTCATTCGCTCTCACGGCATATCGCCCTCTGTGCGCGCTCAGGTCGAGAGATTGAAAATCCCCATGGTGGATGCGACCTGCCCGCACGTGCTGCGAATCCACTCAGTCATAAGAAAGGCCGCGCAGGCGGGGGCCAGCACCGTCATTGTCGGCGACGCGGGTCATGCCGAGGTTGAAGGACTACTCGGCTGCACGCAGGGGCGCGGCTACGTTGTCGGCTCGCTCGAAGAGGTCGATTCGCTACCTCCCCTTGACGGCCCGGTCTGCGTCGTGGCCCAGACCACGCAGGATGAAGAGGTCTTCGACCGGGTTGCCCGGCTCTTGAAGGAGCGCTGCCCGCAGGCACAGATTCACCACACTGTCTGCTTATCAACCAGGCTGCGCCAGGAGGAGGTCCGGGACCTGGCCGGCGAGGTTGACGCCGTGGTCGTGGTAGGGGGTAAGAACTCCGCCAACACCGCCCGGCTCGCGCAGATCGCCTCGGCCACCGGCGTGGCGACCTACCACATCGAGACGCCCGGTGAGCTTGACGCCGGCGAGTTCTCGAAGTTCGCCAGTGTGGCTGTCACGGCCGGGGCCTCGACTCCCAACTGGATTATCCGCAAAGTGGTTACGCGGCTGGCGCATATCGGCCGCAGCCGCGCAGACAGGCTCCTTGAACCCGCACGCGTGCTGGTGCGGTTCCTGGCGCTCTCTAACCTGTACGTGGCGGCAGGCGCGGGCGCATTCACCTACTGCGCTTCACTGCTGCTAAGCGTGCGCTCAGACTGGCGCTATCCACTCATGGCGTTTCTCTCCATCCTGAGCCTTCACACAGTCAACCAGTATCTTGCCGCAAAGGGGGCCTCCTACTTCTACGTCTACGGACGCAGCCGTCTTGGCGGGATGCTCAGGGTCTTCTGCGCGGGGGCTGCCGCCGTCGCGGCTGTAATTCTTGCCGCAACGGTGGGCTGGGTGGAAGCCCTTGTCGTCGCCCTCGGCCTTGCCCTGGGCTCGGTCTACGGGATGCAGGTAGCGCCGGCGGCCTTCCGCAGGATTATCGGATTTCGCTCGCTGCGCGACATACCAGCCTCCAAAGACATCTTCGCGGCCGCCGGCTGGGCCGTCCTGGTCGCAGGAATTCCCGCCATGTCTTGCTGGCCGGACATCCCGTTTGCCAAGCTCGCCTGCGTGTTCGCGCTTGTCTTTGTCATGGTGTACGTGCGCTCGACGCTTCTCGACGTGGGCGAGATAGAGCGGGACCGCGCAGTGGGGCGCGAAGCTACCCCGTTCGTGCTCGGCAAGCGCCGCACCAAGGTCCTGGTCGGGGCGCTGGTCGCGGGCTCCCTGATACTGCTTGTGGCAGGCTACCTGGCGCAGGTATTCGGAAGTCTCGCGCTCCTTCTGTGCGCGCTCCCGGTCTACACGGCGGGCTATCTCTTCCTCTACCACCAGCGGCTGGTGAGCCGCGAAATCTCGCTCGAGCTGCTCGTTGACGGCAAGTTTCTGCTTGCCGGGCTTCTCGCCTGGGTGTGGATGGCGGCTGCTTAGAATTTGCTTGAGCGCATAAGACACCTGTGTTAAACTCCATTAGAGGGAGTTGCAGATGCCGGGCGAATCAGTCATCTATTACATAGGCGCCGCGACCAGCGCAGTCCTGGCCCTCATCGTGCTGGGCATTCTTTGGAGTATCATCCTCGGGCTGCTGGCCTACAAGGGGAACGTCTTTGTCTTCCCGCGCCTGACCTTCTTCCTGCTTGAAAAGCTGCGCTCGATTCTCAAGGTGCTTCTCTCTTTCTTCACGAGGGACCGCTTCCTTGTCGAGCGCATGGCGGTGAAAATACTCAACCGCGTCTATCACAAACGATACGCCGCCGTCCCGCCGCAGGAGCGCATGGTTGTACTGCCCCAGTGCCTGCGCGACCTCGAATGCCCCGCACCCGTTGACCCCCGTACCGGTATCGCCTGCAAGCACTGCGGGCGCTGCGTGATTGACAAAATCCACAAGCTCAACGGAACAACTAACATCTACATCACACCCGGCGGCACCTTCGCGGCGAGGGTCGTCGAGTCGAACATGCCGCCCGCGGTGCTCGGTGTCGCCTGCCCTCGCGACCTCTATGAAGGCATGGTTGTCTGCCACTCGCGCGGAATCCCCGTCCAGGGAGTGCCGCTGCTGCGGGACGGCTGCGTCTCCACCGAGGTGGACTTTGAAGAGGTTGCGAAATTTCTTCTTCTCAGAGAGGGAGCAGAGAATGCTGCGCGCCCCGCACGACGCACTGCGGATAATTGATGCCAACCGCAACCGCTCGCTCGAAGCATTGAGAGTCCTTGAAGAAGCGGCCCGCTTTGTCCTCGACTCGGAAGCCCTGTGTGCCCAGGCCAAGCAAATCCGCCATAACCTCACCGCCGCACTCGCGCCGCTTGCCTCAAGCCTCCCCGCCGCGAGGCGTATCGAAAGCGATGTCGGCACTCGCATCTCGATTGACTCAGAGCGCAGCCGTGCCGGCCTCTTCGAGGTGGTTGCGGCAAATGCCTCCCGGCTCAAAGAGTCCCTGCGCGTGCTTGAAGAATACACCAAGATTGTTGACCCGGGCCTCGGCGAGGCACTGCAGAACGTGCGCTACCAGTTCTACTCGTTCGAGAGAATGCTGCTGCACGCATTCTCGCCCAAGGAACGCCTGCAAGATGCGCTGCTTATCGCAATCGTATCATCCTCGGACCCGAAAGGGGCGCCGGAAACCGCCCGGCTCGCCATCGAAGGCGGTGCCGATGTTATCCAGTTGCGGGAAAAGGGCGCAGGCGACAGGCTGTTTCTCGAAACCGCGCTGGAGCTTCACCGT
>DAOVDS010000071.1 GCA_030669415.1 bacterium | reverse complement strand
CCGAGTAACTGTATCAACTCCGACCCGGACTTCGTGGATGACGCAAACGGTGATTATCATCTCGACACGGGTTCACCCTGTATTGACGCAGGCAGCAACAGCTATGTTGATTGGGATTACGACCTCGGCGGCAACTGGCGCATAATACACGGCACGGTCGAAATCGGTGCTTACGAGTACGGCATATTCAAGGACAGGGCGGCAGACAGGGGAATCCAGGGTCCGTCTGGCGGTGCCGAGAACGTTGTCTGGGAAGACTTCAACGGCGATGGATATCCTGACATGTACGTGACAAGCACCTCGGGCAGCAATATCCTTTACATCAATGACGGGCCTCCAAACCAGACATTCACCGACGCAACCCAGGCCAACGGCGTTGCCGGGCCGACGAATTCGCGCGGTGCATGCGCTGCGGACTATGACAACGACGGCGATGTTGACCTGCTTGTCTGCAACGAGAGCGGCGACCTCTATCTCTACCGTAACAACCGGGTTGGTTTGGAAACTAACGATTTCACGGAGGTGGCGGCAGATGCGGGCTTGAGCGGCTTCTCATACTCGGTGATGGCGTGCTGGGGCGATTACGATAATGACAGCTACGTGGACCTGTATGTCGTGAAATCGCAGGATAATTGCATGCTTTTCAAGAATGACGGTGACGGGACATTCACTGACGTGACTTCAACCGCGGGAGTCAGCGGTCCGTCTTCCGGTTCAAGCGCCGTGTGGTGCGACATTGACAGCGACAACAAGCTCGACCTGTTTGTCGTGGGGCCTGTCACAGGTTCCGCCAAACTCTACCAGAACGGCGGTGACGGGACATTCGCCGACATAACAGAAAGCGCGGGCGCGGCTGTCGAGGGCAAATCAGTTTCGTTTGGAGACATTGACAACGACGGTGATTTCGATTTCTGTGTAGCGGTAGCGGGCGCCGCGAACTACCTGCTCAAGAACGACTACAATGGCACAACCGTGATATTCGCCGACATCGCATCAAGCGCCGGTATCGCGCAGCCAACCAACGCTGTTGACTGTTATTTCGTTGACTTCGACAACGACGGCGATATAGATTTGAACATAACTGCAGATGATGGAAACAGCAAACTCTACAGCAACAACGGGAACGAAACATTTGCGGCGCTTGACGACGCGGCGAAGCCGGAACCGCCTCAGAATGCGGCGGCGTCTGCGTGCCAGGAACTCTGCAACGGCATCGAGAATATGTATGTGCTTAACGGGGCCGGGCACAACGCGTGCTGGGAGCAGCGCCCGAATGGAAACAACTGGATAGTGGTTATTCCGCAGGCGACTGTAAGCAACAGGCTGGGCATAGGCACGTGTGTGGAGATAGAGTATCTTGACGGCGACGTGGTGCGCACGATGAGCCGCGCGGTGACGGCGGGCGCGGGCTGGGGTTCGCAGGGCTCGGTTGGTTTGCACTTCGGCTTGTGCAACATCACGATAGAGCAGATCACAAGCGTGAAGGTTATCTGGCCCAGCGGCACTGTCCAGTATGTTGAGATTGACGGCTTGAACAAGAAATACTATCAAATAGAACCTGGGGTGCAAATAACAGACAAAGATGGCAATATCATAACAGAGAAGGTGAAAGTCTGCGTAGGTCAGAAAATTATCCTCAAGACGAAGGTATATCCGGAGGGTGAAACAGGCTCAGACTGGCAGTGGGCTATTACTCCTAAGATTGTTGAGAATTACGAAATTGATTCTCCACCCGGCCAGAGATGGGCAAAAGTCACAGAGGTCAGCGATGAAAAGAAGAGGCAAGATAATATCGCATTCTACTGGGTAAGCGGTTCTGACTCGAAGCTTGCTTCAATTAACTGTAAAATCAAGGACACAACCTATGTTGATACCGTCCAGTTCGAGGTGCAACAGCCCAGTCTCAACAGCTTCATCTCAAGTACTGGAGAAGTACTGGTTGACGAGGCGTTAGGGTATTGGGCGATGCACTTCGGTGACGCCACCACACCTGGAGCGAAGTGGACTGCAAAGGTGAAAGGGCCAAATGATTTCGACGGACAGATCAAGTTCACCCAGCGGGTCAGTGATCACTTCCAGAGAACAAAAGACGATGATTCGACGGAATCGATCTGGATACCAGAATGGTGGCTTGACACCAGGGATCCGTATGCAAATGATTTCTATGACCTTGATGCTGGGGCATCTGTAGACGCAGTTAACCAAGACCATCCGCATGTTACGCTGGAGAGACCGGACTGGGTCAAATATGAGACAGTTTTTAGCAAGTTCGAAGTCTACGCCATGTATAAGCCTGATACAGGTGTAGAACCGATTTGGGTACCAGTAGGAGTGTTGGCCTGGGGGTGGAAGGGGGTTGCTGAGTGGGATGCTCAGACGAATAGATGGGAAAAAACATCGGGAGCAGCTGACCCCCCAGATCCTGGGGGTGGGCCCACGACAAACTTCCCGACGTGGACGGACAAATGCGTAGCAGATGAAGCCACTTGGAAACCAGATAAGCCTGTCGTAGATTTCGAAGCAATGGTTGGCATGTATGATGACCCCATGGAAGTCCAGTTCTACGACAAGACTCAATGCAGTAGAATCGACTCGTGGACGTGGCAGTTCGGCGACGGGAATGGCTCCAATAAACAACACCCCAGGCATACATACCAACAAGCAGATACGTACACTGTCACACTGACAGTAACGGGATTGGGCGGTACCGGGTCAGCACAAAAGGCTGTCAAAGTACCGAAGGATTAGAAGGTGGATGACCATGAGAAGAAATAAGCTCATCTGCATCGTCGGAATGCTGCTTGCGGGATATTGGGGTTGCACAGCATTTGGCGATGGCAAGCGTGAAACAGAGGTTACTTGGGGGAACACTTACGCCGGTATGGCGATGTCGGCCAAATGTGAAAAGGACACTTACAGAATCGGAGATGAAATCGCAATTAGACTGCGAATAAGGAATTTCACCGAAGAGAATATTGAGGTTCTATGGGTCAATAGTGATTTCCAAACATACAGGTTGGGTTTGTTCTATGCGGACGGCAGCCCTGTGCCTAAATCGGAATATGCTGAGAAGATAGAGAAGGTTATACTCAAGGGTGGTGGACCTATCGGAAGCGCATCTGGAAGAACGCTAAAACCTGGAGATGAGAAGAGTGGAATTCTATATCTGAGCCCGTGGTTCAAGATTGACAAGGAAGGGGAGTATTCACTAGTTGTCATAAGGCGGCTGTCTTGGAAATGGGACCAGGGCTTCATCATTTCCAACCTCGTCAAGTTCCAGGTAACAAAAGGAAAACCTAAGGATAAGTAATAGTCCTGTTGCGGGTTGCTTGCAGGTGTTGTGGTTTTTCTCCTTCTTCGCCGGAGGGGATAGTGAAAAGTTGCCCACACCAGTCCTTTGTGTTATAGTACTATGGTAGAGGCAGGAAAGGGGGAGAAAACTTGAGTACCACATCTAAATACGTATTGTGTCCCCCGACGCCGAACTTGTTCGGCCAAAGAAGCTGCCAAGCCTGTTCGATGGTAGCTCACCGGAGGGAACCATGAAATGGCTTTTGCTGGTTATGCTGGTGGGAACGGCTACTGTGGTTTTGGGGAATGAAGAAAGTGAAGAAAAAAGGGTAGAGCCGCGACCGGAAAACATCCGAGTTACACTTGACTATCCACTCAAAGAAGCCCCGATCTCGCATGTTCTTACCTACTTACGTCTGCAGTTAAAGATGGCTATTAATGTTGAAGACATAACTCGCGATTCAGATTCGCCTACATTTCTAAGAGGCCCTAACATATCGGTACCAAAGCTCAAGACTGCTACGCTTAAGGATTGCCTCGATTTGCTGGTGCGGGAAAGTGGTAACCGTTTCGCCTGGTCATATGACCGGGGAACGGTCAATGTCATTGCCAAGCCTCTCGTAGGGATTGAGGATTACCCGTTAGACACGACTGTAAAGGATTTCGCTTTCAATGGAAGAATAGGTGATTTGTTCGACAAGATACGTGAAACTGACAATCGACTTAGGGTGTTCTTCGCTGCCAACTCTCCGAAGGACGCAGAATCGCTCTTAAATAGACAATGTCAGTTTCACGCGAAAAACGAGACGTTGCGGCAAATCCTTAACACTTTCTGTATGCACACGGGTCTTAAGTGGGAATCGCGATTGAAATCAGACGGAACGATATCCGTCACGGTTGAACTGCTGGAATTCGAGCCTTTGAGACTTTCCAAGAAGGTAGAACGATCCAACGGCACTCAAGAATCCAAGCCAAAGGCTGGAACAACACCCACGCAACAAGCAACAGAGGATGGTACGCGCCTTATACTGGTTGGAGCTATCGTAGCGGTCATGCTTTTCGGCCTGCTGATTTTTCTCCTTCTTCGCCGGAGGGGGAAGTGAAAAGTTGCCCACACCAGTCCTTTGTGTTATAGTACTATGGTAGAGGCAGGAAAGGGGGAGAAAACTTGAGTACCACATCTAAATACGTATTGTGTCCCCCTACGCCGCCCGACGCCGGGTGTGTAAGAAGGGAGATAGGAGGATTTTGAAAGGCGATAAGGAGATATTTCCATTGTACTTCTATCCCCGTATCTCCGACTGTCTCTTTATCTCCTGTTGATTACACATTTGTCATTTTTCGAGTTTCGGATTTGATTTCACCGGAGTTGCGAAATGGCGACCTTGGCAGAATTGCTGGATGAGATAAGGCAGTTGCTGACGGCTCTCTCGAGCAGATTCGATGAACTGGCGCAGGAGATTGCCGGTCTCGAAAGCTCCGACAGCGACCCGGAGACCCGGGACTTCCAGCTCCCGTCAGAGCCGGAGCCTGTTGAGAGCACGGATGATACCCAGTCTCTTGAGCCGCCGCCGCTCGACGAGGTGCCACAGGCACTCTCATATGAAGTGGCTACGCCACCCGAAAACCCGGATGAGGACACCAAGACTGTCGAGGCGGATGAGCCCAAGACATCCGAGATGAAGGCAGTTGCCCGCGAAGGCGCATCTATGGAGACGGCCGAAATCAAGGCGGATGAGGAGATACTTGCACCCCCGCCCACGGCGGCGGGAGCGCTGCCCCTGCTCGAGAAGCTGGCACGGCTTCAGGAGATAGTGACGAAGAAAGAGCTTGAAGTCTCGGCGAAGGATTTCGCCTTCGTGCCGAAGTCGACCGAGGTCTATGCGTCGCTGTCCGGCGAAGGGCGCGTGGGTCCCAAGGGCGCCAGGATAGTGCTCGACTGCATTAACTTCCTCGACTCGATTGACTACAAGTACGTCGGCGACTATTACTCTTCTCTGCGCGAGGCCGTGGCAGCGCTGACGCGCTCGCTTTCTGAATTTCTGCAGCGCGAAGTCGGATACAAGATATTCCCGCTCGGCCAGGAGACCCGCGGGGAGATTGAGGCGGTTGTCCCCGATTACTCCGCGGCGGTCCAGGAGAAGCAGACTTACAGCAGCGCGCCGGCCGGCACAGTAGTCGCTGTGCGCCGCAGGGGGGCGATTCTCGACAACAATGTCGTTCGCAAGGCGCAGTTACTCGTAAGTTCCGGCGAGCAGACCAAGGTCAGCAGCCTTCTTGAAGCAGGCCTTAACGCGGTTTCGTCGCTCAAGGCGTCCAGCGAGCGGTCTGCCGAGATGAAACTCAAGGGCATGGGTTCTATCATCGAATGGCGGGATAAGCTCTCCGGTGCCAGTGAAGACCACGCGATGACGGTGGTGCGGTATGCTATGAACCTTCTTCACACGCTCGAGAATCCGACGGGGGTGGCCTCGGGTGAGATTTTCCCCGGTCAGACGCAGAAGCTGAAGAAGGTCAACGACCGCATGGTATCACTGCTGCGCTCGGCGGGGCTCAGCGAGATTATCGTCTCCGTCGGCGGCGTGTTCGATGAAAGCTATGACCCGAGCAAGTACGAGCGCAAGAAAGTGGCTTCAGACAAGCCCGAGGGCGCTATTCTGGGCGTTTTGCGCAGGGGTTTTCTCGACAGGAACGGGATACCGGTTCAGAAGGCCGTCGTGGCGGTGAGTGGCAAATAGGCCGCTTCGCGGCAATTTCGAATTTCGAATTCCGAATTTCGAAATCCCCCGGAGGGGAGGAGCAGGTTATGAATATGAAGATTTTCTCTCTGCTGATTGTTGCGGCATCTGCGGCTGCAATCACTGGCTGCGGTTCATCGCGGGCTGCCGGGGTGCAGGATGGCGCCAGAACCATACTGGTAGCTGTGGACCGTTCCAAGAGCATGTACCTCAACGACCCGGCGGGTCTGGGGCCTGAGAGCCTGCAGGCAATGATAGCTCTTGCGCCACCGGGGGCCAACTTCGGAGTTGTGGCTTACGGCGAAGAGGCCCAGGAACTGGCTCCGATAACCTCCCTGCACACCCGTAGAGACCGGGCAATGGTCGCGCAGGCTGCTGCCAAGCTCGAACTCAAGGGAAAGACGGACTTCGATGTGGCGTTCAAGGCAGGTTCACGACTGTTCGACCAGACCAATGCCCCGGATGGCTCGTCTCTCATACTGCTTACTGATGGACAGCACAACCACGGCGATACAGGCGTCATATTCGATACCGCCAGGAGCTTTACGGAGAGCAACTGGAAGATAAACGCGCTTGCCGTAACGCCCTCCAGACGCATCTCCTTCATTGAAAAAGTTGCCGAGGCTGGCGGCGGCCAGGCATACAGGATTGACAATGCCCAGCAGTCTCTGGATGCGTCACTGCAGCTTGCAGCGGATGCGAAGCGGATGTTCGCCTTTCTCAGCGAGTACGCGCCGGAACAGAATGTACTGCTGTTCTACACGCACGTGACAATCCTGCCGGGAACCGAGAACCTGCTGCTTGTGGCGCTCAAGAAGACCCCTGATGCCGGTTTTCTCTCCATGAACCCCCTGAGCGAACTGGATGGGTGCGTGCAGATTACCAGAGACAGTGAGCCGGTTTATGCATATCCGACAAACGCCGGAGGGCAGGTGCCCTTTGACATCGTGAATGTGCTGTCGCCTGCCCCGGGCGTGTACGAGATAATTACTCAGGGCACCGCGTCCAGCTCTTATGTCTTGTGCAACCTCCCGGTCAGTGTCTCTTTTGTGGAAGATACTCCGAAGGAGTTGTACGAAGTAGGCGAGGCCGTGCGGGTTACGGTGGAGGTAAGCACGGACAATCAGGAGATCTACGAGCTGATGAAGGCATCAGGCACAGTAGAAATCTCAGCAGTACCCAAGGGAGCGGGCAACACCTTGACGAAGGTTCTGAACCTCGCCCAGCCCGCCCAGGAGGGCACGACCGAGCCTGCCGAGGATGAGGAGCCGACCGAACCAGCCGAGGGTGAGGAGCCGACTGAGCCAGCCGAGGATGAGGAGCCGACCGAGCCAGCCGAGGATGAGGAGCCGACCGAGCCAGCCGAGGATGAGGAGCCGACCGAGCCTGCCGAGAGCGAGGAGCCTGCCGAACCTGCCGGGAACGGCAAGTTCACACTTGTTTTTGAAGGTAATTTGCCGCTGTTTGCGGGAGGGTCGGAAGCGGTGGAGTTTGCCCTTACAGCCACGTTTGCCGTAAGGTGTGCCGATGACGGTGTCTGGCTGCGCAGGGAGCGTGCCGTTACGAGAGTGACTCCTGGCGGCTCGGCCCTCGCGGCGGAACCGTCGGAGCTGGACTTCGGCCACCACTGGTCGCACGAGGAGGCAATCAGCCGCGAGTTCGATGTCGGCGCCATATACCCCGGGAAGGTGGCTGTGAAAGTTACAGAGGTGCCTGAAGGCTTCCAGGTTGAGCCACCCCAGTTTGTGGTTACTGACAAACCCAGGCAGAAAGTTACTGTTACCCTTGACCCGGCGAAAGTGATTGACTTCGGGGACCGCGAGCTGACACTGCTTCTGACGAATACAATCCTCGATGCCGATACCGAAAGCAAGGTGCTCCCGGTAGTGCTGCGCTCAGGCGTATACAAGATAGAGATTCCGGAGCGCATGGAGGCAGCAGCTCACCCGGGCAAGAAGTTCAAGCAGCCCGTTCCCGTGACAGTGACGCCGCTGCTGAAGTTCACCTACGAGCTGTCAACTCTCAGCTCGGCGACCGGCAGCCTGGAAGCGAAAGTGGTCCAGGATGGTGAAGAGGGAGAAGTTTCTCTGGCATTTGACGTGCCTCTCAATACAGACGACGGTACCTACAAGGGCGAACTCAAGATGACACCGGAGATTGAAGGCCTTATCCCGCAGACCATCAAGGTCTCACTGTCAGTGAGCGGTGCGCCCCAGGTTTTCGTCGAGCCCAAAGAGCTCAAGTTCCAGACCAACAAGGGCGGCTGGGTGGAGGAAACGGTTACAGTCTGGGCCGAGCACTATGAGGATGTGGATTTCGGCGTGACCATAAAGGACATCGAGTCCAAGGCTGCCGACATGCTCATTTCCGGCCAGTTCGACGCGGAGTTCGTGCCGCTTGACGGCTGGGATGGCAAGAAACTCCAGCCGGCGCAGAAGCGCAAGGCCAAGCTCAGGTTCTTTGTCTCGACCGACCTGCAGTCGGGAAGCTACGCTGGAGAAGCGGAAATCTGGATTGGATACCGCGGGGACAAAAAGACTACGGTCACGCTCCCCGTGAGCATAGAACTCTCAAGGTAGCGGCCCGTAAGGCCGCAGCTCTACTGTTCTCCTGCTCTGTCAGGAGAAAGTTGAGCAGCAGAGCTGGCGCTTCGCGCCTGGAGAAGTTATCATGAGAAAGTCAGCAGTTCTGCTTTTCGCTCTTCTGGGCCTTTTTGCCTCACTGGGTCTTGTCCTGGCACAGGAAGCAGAGCCGCCCGCACCCGAGAAGGAACCCGGACCGAAGCCTGACCAGCCCCAGCCTCCCGCCGCCAAGCCGGTGGGAGGGGAACGCCTTGACATAATCTTCGCTATCGACGCTTCCGGCTCGATGAAGTGGACAGACCCCTCTTCTTTCAGGAAGACAGTCGCCCATTCATTCATCAGCCTTGTCCGGCACCACGGCGGCGACCGGGTCGCGGTAGTGCAGTTCGCGGGCTGGGACGAGACCTCCAGGGCGGGCTCGCTGATTTACAAGCTCACGAGCATTCCCAAGGTTGCGAAGCTGCGCAAGGTTCTGCTCCCGCAGATTGAAGCCGCCATCAACACGAAACTCGGTTCTTTTGGCACGGCGACGGACTTCAATTTCGCCTTTGAAAGGGCCGTAAAGGAGATTCTGGACCAGAGGGCACAGTCAGAGGAGAAAAACAAGATATGGCTCATCCTCGTTTCTGACGGCTCGATGGAGGTCGTCGAGGGGAACGATGTGCGGGAGGCCTACCGCTCAAGGCTCATGGTGCAGGGGAAGGGAGTAAACCGCGCCAACCTCAACCAGGCAGCCATCGAGATGTTCACCGACGAGGTACTCCCCAAGATAGCCGCCAACAGGGACATGTTCGTAACCTGCATCAATCTTGGCGCGGGTGAGCCAAGCGACATCCTCGTGAAGATAAGTGAGCTTCCCAACGGCCAGCTCCTGCGCACCTCGGACGAGAATCTCAAGACTGTTCTCATTGAAGCCTTCATGGGCCTTCCCGGGGGGTTCCAGACTTACGGTGTTCCCGAGGGGTTCGGATACCTTAAGGCCAAGGTGGCCGCGGGGTCCGCCGTCGCCAGCCCTTTCCATATTTACCAGGGCGCCTCAACCACGCGCCTGCTCCTGCTTGGCAGCACCCGCGATTTCAAGATTGACATCAAGAACGAGGCGGGTGTTTCGATACTGGACAAGGCCAGCGTTGTCGTCCACGGCAAGGGAGGGTCACACCGTCTGGTATCAATCGCCGACGAGGTTTTCGGCGACTACACACTGGAGGTGACCAACAGCTCCGATTCGACCGGGACCTTCGAGCTCCTCGAGTGCGCGGAGTTTGACCTGGATGCGTTTGTCGGTGTCGCGGGTCTGAAGAGCGAGTTCTATCCCGGCAATACCATCGATTTCGAGGTTGGCTTGAGAGAGACAAGTACCTCAGCTTTCGTCACTGACCCGGCGCTCATCTCTGAGGCGGTGGGACTGCTGCTTGTCACGGATGTTGACGGCAGCACAACCGAAGATGTTGTGACGTTTGCGGGTTTGCAGACTGCAAAGGCTTCCGCGCAGTACTCGGTGCCGGACGACGCGCCGGGCGGCGAGTACGAGTTGCTGGTCAGGCTTGGCGCAATCAAGGAGACTGTATCGGGGCGTTACGCTTTTGTCTCCGAGCCGGTCCGGATAACCTTCTCCGTTCTCAGCCCGGTCGTCGACCTGCATTTCGCCCGGGAAGAAGTGTTCATCGGCCAGCCTGTGGAAGTCGTGGGCACAGTTGCAACAGGCTCTCTTACCGGGAAACAGAAGCAGGAGGGCATCAAGGCCAAGGTAGTGCATGTAGGCTCGCGCACGGAAAAAGAGGTCGAGCTGACGTGGGATGAAGAGTCGGGCCAGCTCCACGGGACGATTGCCCTCGATGAGATGAATGAATGGCAGATTGAGAAGAGCCCGCTGGGAACCGGTCAGATGAAGCCTGCCGAGCCGGAACAGGTAGTCGTCAAGCCACGCGGGGTCCGTGTCCTGCAGGTAGGTGAGGATGGCAAGAGAGTCCCGGTAGAGACGCTCAGACTCAAGGGGAAACTCGAGGAGGCTGTCATTGCCAACCTGCTGGTCGAAGCTGACCTGGCGCCGGGGGAAACCGGTGGGCTCGACCTCAAGCCTTTCGACAAGATTATGGAAGAGGCCGATGTCTCCATAGCTCTCTCAGGTAAGACGGAACCGGCCACGCTGATAACGGGTGAAGATCCGTCCGCGATTCTCACCTTGACACTAACTCTCAATGAGCGCCCCGAGGAGGGTGATGTGGGTGAGCTTGTCGTCACCGCCAAGCTCCCGGGAGTGACTGTTGAGAAGAAGGTGCACGTGACTACCGAGATTCCGCCCAAGCCTTTCCCGTGGCACTATGTCGCCATTGGCGCGGGGGTGGCCCTGCTGCTGCTTATCATACTGGCCCTGCTGCTGGGCGGCCCGAGATTCGACCAGCAGCAACTCTACATAGTAGGAGGCGACGGGCACCACCTCAAGGAATGGAAGACAGGCAGGAAAAGCGCCCTCGGTACGGTAGAGGTGCCCGGGACGCTGCACTTCCGGCTCAAGGGAAGCAAGGCCGAGCCCACCTGCATGGTCATGTCCGGCAAGGGCAATCAGATGTTTGTCAACAACATCGAGTGCATTCACTGGACCGCGGTGCACCACGGCGACTACGTGGAGGTCTTTCCCGCCCAGGACGAGTTCTCATACCGGTACCGCTACTTCGAGCGAACACCTACGGCCGAGGAGCTTGAGGCCGCGGTGGAAGTCACGCAGGAGATTGGCGATGGTGTTTTCCTTGGCGAGGACGAGTTCATACTGGCCGAGGATGAGGATGAACTGGGAGCGGCTGCGGGAGGTGCCACCCAGGCCCTTCTCGAGCAGGCGCGGCGTATGAAGGAGAGAATGGAGTCTGAGCCGACCGAGATACTCATCCAGAGCTCCGAACAGGCGCAGGAACCTGCCGCGGCGCCGGCGGACGAAGCCATGACCGGTGGCGAGACCGAGCTTGTCCGGGAAGCAGCCCAAATGCCGGCTGACCAGGATTTCACCGAGGCGATGCCGACAATGCCGGAGGAGCCTACGGAAGCCCTTGCCGGTGAGTCCTTCGAAGATGAAGAGGCCTTCTTCGAAGAGATAGAGGATGCCCCCGTGTCAGCCGCGGAAGGCTTTGAGCTTCCACTCTCGGAAGATGTGCTCGAGTCTGAGCCTACTCAGGCTATTGGTGCTGACGACGTGGCTCTTGAGGAGATGGGAGAACCCACGCAGGCCATAGTGCCCGAAGACGAGCACGAAGAGGCCCTCATCACGGAGCCCACCGAGGAGATGAGCGCCGCCCAGGAGCCTGTGGAGGAACTGACGGAGCTTGTCGAGGAGCGCCTCGAGATGTCGGAGTTCATCGAAGAGGAAGAAACCTCTGGCCCCAGCCTTGCCGACGAGCTTGACAAGACCTTCGACCAGATACTTGGCGAAGAAGACCAGGAAAAGGAACTCTGACCTTCGCCCCTATTTCCCCCTGACTGTGGGTTCGGCAGCCTGAAGAAGCTGCTCGCAGATGTTGAGCTCCTTGCTCCAGCCGCGGTTGCGGGCGTTCAGTCTCACCAACTCCGCAACAACCCCCACGGAGCCTTCTTTCTCACCAACCTTCTTGAACAGGTTTGTGTAAGAGTAACCGGCTTCCTTGAGCAGGTGCATCAAATAATCGTACCTGTCGCTTATTGCCCCAAGAACCTCTTTGAGCGCCTTGACTGACTCTTTCTCAGGCTCGGCCTCGAGCGCCCTGTCAATGGCAGTGCCCAGCTCGGCTATCTTCTCCTTCTGCTGGGTCGCCGATTCCATGGCCAGGCCGTAATCGAACTCCTCAACCACGGTGGCGAACTCCAGCCCGTGCTCAAGCTCCTTCACGCGCTGGCGCAGGTACACAAGCTCTTCCTCGAGCTTGGCGATTTTCTCCTTGGAGCTGTCCTGGCTCAGGAGTTCCTCGGCGGTGGCCAGGCGGATTCTCAGCTCTTCCAGCTCTTTCTCCATGTTCATTATCGTCTGTTCCTGGAGACTGCCCCCCTCCCTGCGCAGCCGTTCCAGCTCGTTCTTGAGAACCTCCCTGTCTTGTCTCAAGTTCGAGATGTTGAACTCGTACTCTGCGATCTTCGAGAGGAGTTCTTTGTGCTCCATGCCCGAGTACTCTTGGATAATACTGTCAACAATCGACTTTATTGCGGATTTCTTGATGACCCTTATCTGCTTCTGACCCTTGAGGTACTCGGACGCGTCGCGCACCTTGGCCGCGGCCTCTATCTTCTTGCCGAGGTCCGACTGCGTCTTGGGGTGTGCCTGCTCGCCGCCAGCCGCCTCCGGCTCCTGCGCTGAGGCCTGTTTCTGGATATCGTCCATGGGCTCGGTGGGCTGGACGAAGGGTTCCGGCACCGCCTCTACCGGCAATTCCTCCAGTTGGGACTCAATATCGTCAACGTTGGCGATTTCCTCAAGCTCGTCGTACTTGTCTTTTTCATCATCCGGCATGACAACTATCCTCCACAAATAGACTTGTCTTCTCTCCATAGAGGCTGCCCAAAGGCACCTCTTCCTTGCCAACGACAAAAACAGTCTTCTGCGTCTGCGTGGTCAAATCGAAGTTCATCTATACACTCGCAAATGTCGTGCCGCGGCATTCAACCGCCAACCCTTAGTTTTCAACAGTCTTTGCAGCCTCGGCAAGCTGACTTACCTGCTCTATCCAGTTGCCGGCGACCCGGCAGAGCTGGCGGGCCCCGAGGAGTTGGACCATCACCTCGATATCCGCCTTCTTGCCATCAACCTTGGCGAGGAGCTCGTCGTAAGTTCTCTTCGCTTCCTGGAGAGTGGAGTCCGCCTCGTCGAGCATCTGGGCCACCTTGCCTGTGACCCGGGCGCCGAGGCGCGCTTCCAGGCCCCGCAGCGCGCCGGCCGTTTCCCTGGCGCGCTCGAGGCGGCTCTCACAATCATACACCGAGTGCACTGCGGCAAAGGAAAGCCCCGCCTTCAACTCGTTTATGTAGGCAATCAGCGTTTCGTGCTGCTTTCGGTAATCCTTCTTGAGCTCATCGTAGTTCCTGGTCAGCTCTGCGATTTGGGGCAGCAGCAGTTCGGCGCGCTTTCTCAGGCCCTCACCGGATTCGTGCACTTCCCCCGCCGTGGCCTCGAGCCCCGCCGCCTTTTCGGCCTGTGCTTTCGCAGCCTTCTCGAGCATGGGGACCACACTTGCCAGCGCGTGCTGGGCCGCTGATTTGCCCTGCCGGGCGTCCTGCGCCTGCGCCAGCGCCGCTTCCGTCTCAGCCTGCGCCCTGCCTACCTCTTCGGCCAGCCTCATCTCGGCCTGGGCCTGGTTCTCAAGAAGCAGGGCCTCTTTTCCGGCGGCATCCTCTCTGGCGCCGGAGAGCTCCTCGGTGAGGCGCTCTGTCTCCTGGATGCGCTGCGCGAGCTTCTCTTCAAGAGAGGCAATCTGTTCCTCAAGCTGGTTTTTCTGCTTGAGCAGTTCGTTCTTCCGGCTCTCAAAGTCCGCCGAAGCTGCCTGTGCCGCCTGCCCCGCCTGTGCGAGGCGTTCCTCGTACTGGGCCGTCAGGCTGGCCTTCTCCTCTTCGAGCGCTGCCGCCTTTGCCTCCATCTGCTGGCGCATCTCGGCAATTTTTTCTTCGTTTGCCCTGATGATTTCCCGCCTGGAGTCCTCGGTGTCGGCCCTGGCCGCCTCAAGCCTGCTCTGCGCCTCCTGCAACTGTTCCTGGTAGGACTGCTCCAGCTCGTTCTTGGCCGCTTCGGCAGCCGCGAGCTCTTCCTGGTTCTGTACGCGCAGTTGGCCCAGTCTCTCTTCGAGCTCCTGAGCCTGTTTGTCCCTGTCGTCGGCAGCTTCGCCCAGAGCGGCCTTCATGTCCTCGCGTTGGGAATCAAGCTGGGTCTCGAACTCCTCGGTGAGCTTGCGCCTGTCTTCTTCGTCCGCGAGGAGCTTTTTCTCCATCTCTTCCTGCAGCGTCTTGAGTCTCTGCTCGTAGCCGGCCGCAAGCTCTCCCCTGGCTTGCTCAGAGTTCCCGAGTGCGCGCTCCTTTTCATGCTCGGCATCGGAAAGCTTCTTCTCGTATTCCTGTTCGAGTTTCTCCAGCGCTTTCTGCGCGTGCTCTTTTTCCGCCTGGAGCGCCTGCTCGGCCTCTTCTCTCGCCTGTGCGAGCTTCGCCCCGAACCCGGCCGAGGCGGCGCTCTTCTCCTCCTGCGCCGCGCTGCTGAGCTGTGAGCGCTCTTCTTCCCACGCTGCGTAGGCCTCTTCGAGCGTCTTGTTGAGTTCCTCCACCCGGGCCTCAAGCCCCGTCTTGAGCTCCCCGCTTTCGGCCGAAGCCTGCTCCAGTTTGGCGGAAAGCTCTGCAATTTCCTCCCTGGCGGCGCTCTCGCCACCAGACACCTCAGCTATTCGGGCGTTCGCAGCTTCGAGCTCGGTGCGCACCTTCTCCAGTTCCTGAGAGTGACTTTGCCGGGTGGCCTCCAGCTCCCTGGCATGCTCGGCCTGGGCTTCGGGCATTTTGGCCTGCAGGCTGGCGATTTCTCCTTGGAGCGAGGACTTTGTCGAGTCAAGCTCTTTGCGCGACTTGTCCAGCTCCTCTTCGAGCGCTTTGAGTTTCTGCTCGAAGCCGGCCGCAATCTCTTCCCGGGCATGCTCAGAGTTCCCGAGTGCGCGCTCCTTTTCATGCTCGGCATCGGCGAGCCTTTTTTCGTAATCCTGTTTAAGTTGCTCCAACTGGGCCTGTTCACTGTCTCTTTCCGCCCGCTGTGCCTGGTCGGCTTCCTGCTGTGCCTGCTGGAGCTTTGCTTCAAGCTCGGCGCGGAGCGCTTCTGACTTCCCGGTGTGTTCCTGATTCAGCGCTTCGATTTCCCTTGCGTGCTCGGCCCGGGCTTCGG
>DAOVDS010000020.1 GCA_030669415.1 bacterium | reverse complement strand
GGAAGCCGAGCGACTCAAAACCCTCAAGAAAGCGGAATTCGAGAAGCTCAAGGCGCAGGTCTTCGGCGATTCAACCTACGAGGACAAGCTGAAGGCGCTTGGTGCAATGGCCGGACTCGGCACTGAGAAGGCGGTCGAGCTCCTCGGCACGCTCTATGACAATCCTCTTGCTGAAGCAAGCCAGGCCAAAGAGAGACAGCTAATCGTCAATCTGCTTGGCGAAATCGGCTCCCCCGCTTGCGCCCCAACTGTTCTGAAGGCTGCCCGTAACCCGGGAAAGGATGGCGGAATCCGCAGAGCTGCGGCAAAGGCGCTCTGGAAGACCATGGGCAAGCAGGCCCTGTCCCATCTCAAAAAGCTGACTGAAGATACTGTCGAGGAAGTGCGCAACGAAGCCTGGCTTGAGCTTCTCAAAGTCCGCGACATGGGCGCCATGCGGCACATCTTCAAGGAACTTGAGGGCAAGGAGAAGCTCACCGCGCTTCAGATGATAAAGGATGCGCACTTCACGGAAGCGGCCAAGGATGTCGCGAAGCTTGCCAAGGAAACTGACTTCAGCAAAGGCCCGAACGAAAAAATACTCAAGCTCAAAGCACTCGAAGTCGCACTCGACCTCGGTCACAAAGACAGTGCCGCAATCGCCATCGAACTGATTGGCGCTATCTCCAAGGAACAGGCTGAAGTTCTGGAAGTCAAGCCCCCTATTGAGTTGCTTGAAGAATACACCCGCGAAGGCCTCGGCTCAGACAAGAAGAAATTGCAGCAGTGGTGGGGTGGTAAGGGAAAAGACACCCCACTTTTCAGCAGCTACTTGGATGCGACCGAGTTGAAGGGAATCGGCACAGCATTTGTCAATGTAATCAAAGAAGGCCCCAAAATCAGGACACAAGGATTTGAGGGCACTCTGAAAATCAAGGTCGTCTACATAGAAAAGTCGCCCGTTGCGCTGGCGTCAGTGAAACCTGATGGGAGCGTGAGAGTCTACACACGGGCAGAACTTGAGCTGCTTCGGGTCGAATATGTAACCGTAGACCGGGTGATTAGCAATGGCGCCCGGGCATTCGTAACTTTTTCGATAGGGTTCCCTCGCGTGCTATTGCCACTTGAGTTCCTCTTGCAAGACAAGTCGTGGCATCCCGCGGAATCCGACAGAGATGGAAAGAAGGACCAGTAGCTGCCGCTTTTCCATTCTATTCCGGGAACGCTTCGACAATCATTGCCGTACCCATGCCGCTGGTAAAACCTTGCGTGTCAAAGCCATTTTGTGTATCATAGGAAGTGATGAAGGCTCCTGACAGAGAAGATTTGAAGCGGCTGCTGAGACGCAGGCTGGAGTGTTTCGCCGCGTTCAACAGGTGGGAGGCATCGCACCGCGAGAAGCTATCGGCCGCGGACGCGATACGGCGAATCTCGGAAATCTACGAGATGCTGCCGGAAGAGGCCAGGAAGAAAGACCTCGGGGCAAAAGTGGAAGGCATCCGCAAGATGCACGACGCGCTGTCTGTCCTCGGGAGGAACAGGCCATGACCTCTCAGAAACAGGCACTGGTGGATGTGGCGGAGTTTCTGAGGGCGTTGCAGGTGCCGTACATGGTTATCGGCGGCATGGCATTCACTGTCTGGGGGGTTCCTCGCTCGACCGTGGATATTGATGTGACGGTGTGGGTTGAAGAAGGCCGGATGGAAAGTTTCATCGGCGAGGTCTCCAGGCGTTTCGAGGTTATGCCTTCCAAGCCGCTGGAGTTCATCAGGGAAACGCGTGTCCTGCCCGTCACGACGGCGGCGGGGGTTGCTGTTGACATTGTGTTTGGCATGCTGCCATTCGAGCTGGAGTCTCTGGACAGGGCTGTTACGCGGGAGGTGGCGGGAGAGGAGGTAAAGTTCTGCACCGCGGAAGACCTGATTCTTCACAAAATCATTTCCGAAAGAGAACAAGACATACTTGATGTCAGGCAATTGATAGAGATACAAAGAGACAAACTGGACAGGGAATACCTTGACCCACGAGTGAACGAGCTTGCCAACCTGCTTGAGAGGCCCGAGATACTCGACACCTACCGCCAGGCGCTCAAAGCGCAGGAATTACCCCCGCGGTGAACTGCGGGGCTTCCAAGATTATTCCGGGAACGCTTCGACAATCATTGCCGTGCCCATGCCGCCGCCTATGCAGGCCGAGGCCATGCCGTATCGCTTGCCCAGACGGCGCAGGTTGTAGAGCAGCGTCATAACGAGCCGCGCGCCTGTTGCCGCGTAGGGGTGCCCGAACGAAATCGCCCCGCCGTTTATGTTGGTAATCTCGCGGTCGAGTCCCAGCTCGCGCTCGCACGCAATGTACTGGGAAGCGAACGCCTCGTTTACCTCGATAAGCTCCATATCCTCAAGCTTCATGCCGGCGATTTCGAGCACCAGCCTGCACGACGGAATCGGCCCCAATCCCATGAATGCCGGGTCAACGCCGGCGGACGCGGATGCGACAACACGGCCAAGCGCTTTTGTGCCGCGCCTGTTCGCCTCGGCCGCGGTTGTCACGACAATTGAGGCACCGCCGTCGGTTATCTGCGACGAGTTGCCCGCAGTCTGCACACCGGGGAACTCCATGTCTTTGCGCCTGTGAATGAAGGCGGGGCGCAGCTTGGCGAGCGCTTCCATGGATGTCCCGCGCACGCCGTCATCAGTATCAACCACCTCGACCCCGCGGGGCAGGCGGATTCTGCGCGGGATAAGCCCGTGCTCGGCAATCTTACCCGGCAGCACAGGCGCGACTTCGGCCTTGAAGTAACCGCTTTTCTGCGCATCATTGGCCCGGTTCATTGAGACGAAGCCGTACTCATCGCAGTCCTCGCGGCTTATCTCATACTTCTTGGCGATGTTCTCGGCAGTTTCGCCCATCATGAGGTCTACCGAAGTGTCGAGAAACGCGATAAGCAAATAGTCAACAGACTCGTGCCGAAAGAGGCGAAACCCCTGGCGCGCGCCGAAAATCGAGACAGGCGCCTGGGTCAGCCCCTCGCAGCCGCCGGTAAGCGAGACTGTCGCCTTGCCTGTGGCAATGTGCTCCACGCCGTTTATAAGCGAGTCAATGGATGAGGTGCATATTTTCTGTACAAGAAGCGCAGGGACTTCGATTGGTATGCCGGAGTAAAGGGCAACGTGTCTTGCGCAGAAGAACTTGTCGGGCGAGGAGCAGCCCGCCTGCGCGTAAGCGACGTGGTCGAAGTCGGCGGCAGGGATGCCGGACTGCTCGATAGCTGCCCGGCTGGCGACTATCCCCAGGTCAGTGCCGGAGAGGTTGCCCAGCACACCATCCTGGCCGCCCTGGCCGAACTTGCAGAACGGGGTGCGCTTGGCGCCGACAATGACAATCCCCTCGTAGGTCGCTCCGAGACCGGCACCTTTCTTGTTGAATCCTTTCATTGCAGCTTCTGCTTCGTATGGCATGTTTCCCTCCTGATATTATTTGTATATCCCGCGCCGCAGGCCTCAGGAGTCCCTGTGGGACCGCGGCTAAACATCCGCGGGCTAAATGGAGCTACCCACGGGGCGTTGTGTCGGCGGCAGAACGAATTCTGAGCTTGTAGCCGCGGCACACCTCTTTTGCTATCTGATTTATCTTACCCACTTGCTCTTCAGATGAGAGTTTCTCAAGATTCTTCTGGAGCAGTTTGCGCCATTTCCACACCTCGCGGACAGACTCCAGCACGCTATCAGACTTCATACTCGCTTACCTCCAACGGGGTTATCATTTCGAGCTCTTTAAGGTAACCCTGGCTGATATTGAGCGCCCTGACACGCTCTTTTCGCGCAACATTTGCTATGTGCCTCATATTCCAACTCACAATGGCGTCAAGTTGGTAAGCCGTGGCAATAGCAATGTGATTTGCATCTCTCATGCTGCCTTGGGGCAGCACCCCGCTGTCTATGTATGCCTGTGAGAGTGTGTCAGCCTCGCCGGTGAGTTCCAGAACAACGGGGTTTACCTCTCTGATAAGTTCAAGCATCCTGTTCTTGCGTTCCTCGGGCGCCTGAGCAATTTCCGCAATCACAACGCTTGAGACGAATAGCTCGTAATTGCTCCTGCGTATCCCATCTATGAACTTCCGTGTCGCTTTCTGGAAGGCTGCTGCCCGCAGGTCGAAATACAGATTCCATACGGAGGTCTCAACATAAATCTGGAACTTCTTCATGTTTCAACCATCCTGTTGTGAATCGGAACTTGTTTACAACCCTCTCTTGAATCGTCTCCGCATGCAGCGCGGGCGGAGGCGTTCACCTCAGCGTATCATTGAGCGCAGTGCAAAGCCGAAAGCCAGAGTCGCCTGCAAGAAAAACAACGCCGCTGCCACCAGTGCTGTGTAGTCTGCGCTGGGTCCTGAACTGTGGTATAACCCTGATATCCCGAATACGACGCCTGCAACGCCAAGAACGACCAGCACGATAACAAGAAAGCCTATCCAGCCAACAACCTTATCTTTTTCCATTTCCTCTCCCTCAAAAAAGCTACTTTACCGATTTAAGAGCCTGCCGCAGCACCCCCTCCATTCTAAGGAACACTGCCTGCCTATCGCAAGAGTTTCTTGAATTCCTCTACTGTAAGTCCCGCAGTCTTTATCTGGGATATCAAGAGGTAAGGTGCTATTTCTCTATGGTTGGGGATTACAAGGGTTGGCTTGCCTTCAGCTTTCAGTACTATATGAGAACCTTTTTGTCTTTCTATCTTGTAGCCTGACCTTTCAAATGCTTTTACGGCCTTCTTGGCGGAGATATTGGCAAGTCCAGACATTATTACACTTCAACAAGTGTTGTGAGTACAGAGAACTCTTTTTCGTTAAGGTGTACTTCTTCTGTTTCCAGGAATAACTGTATTGCCTCTTTGATGTTCTTCAAAGCCGACTCCACGGTCTTGCCTTGAGACATACAGCCTTTGAGTCCTGGAACTTCTACAACGTACCCTTTATATTCAGAGTCGTAGATTAGATTGACCATAAATGTCATCTCCTGCCTCCTTCTATCTTTTAACCTTCCCTTGGAATTATGTCACAGTGCTCGCAACAGGATCTCTGTTATGTCCATGATGCGAAGGCGTCCGCGGGCTGAAGCCCGCGGCTTCAGGCCGGCGGCGCCTTTCTTTAGCGAATCCTTACATGCGGCGCAGGCGGATACAATTACCTCGGCACCGACACCAAGACCTTCCTTCACACGCGTTCTGGCCATCCCGAGTGCGAGTTCCGGGTTGACTGCCGGGACACCGCCCCCGCCGCCGCAGCAGCGCGCATTCTCGCGGTTACGCGGAAACTCCACGAGATTCAGCCCCGGCACAAGCTTGAGAATCTCACGCGGCGTGTCGTAAATTTCGAGGTGCCTGCCCAGGTCGCACGGGTCGTGGTAGGCGACTGTCTTCTCGAAAGGCTTTTCGAGCTTGAGCTTTCCTTCGTCAATAAGCTGCTTCAGAAACTCCACGCTGTGCAGGATTTCAATGTCGAGGCCTTCGTACAGATCCTTGAACGTCTTATAGCAGCCCGCGCATGGGGTGACCAGCATCTTCGCGCCACTTGCTTTTATCTTCTTCACGTTCTTCTTCGAGATTGCGTCGAACTCGGGCGAGCCGGCCAGGTAAACCGGGAACCCGCAGCAGCTCTCATCCTCGCCGAGGATAGTGTAGTCAACCCCCGCCCTGTCCAGCAGTCCCATGAAGCTGGGGACGATCTTCATATCCACAAGCGCGGGCACGCAGCCGAGGAAAAGCAGAGTCGAAGCCTGTTTCGGGACCTTCTTCTGTGCAACAAGGTCTTTCCATTGTTTCGGCAGTGCCTGCGTGCGCTCCGCCGGGGCAAGGGAGAACGGATTTCCGCTGTCCCTGATGCTCTCTACGATGGCAGTGTGCTGCTCGGGCGCGCTCCCCTTCTCGAAGAGTCGTCTCCTCGCCGCCATGACCACATCCGCGACCTTGATTCGCGAAGGGCACACCATTGTACAGTTCTCGCAGGTGGTGCACTCGTAGAAGGTCTGCGCGACCTCGGGAGTCGGCTCGAGCTCGCCGGTAAGCAGCTTGTAGGCCACGAGCATGCGCCCGCGGGCGTTGCGGGATTCGAGCATAGTCTGTTCGAAGGTGGGGCAGCCCGCGCGGCAGAAGCCGCACTGGATGCAGATTAAAATCTCGTTATCGGCCAGCTCGCCGAGCGAGTCTATCTTTCCGCCGCGCTCAAGCAGCTTGGCAAACGCGAAGTGGTCGAAAAGCGCCTTTTTCCCTTCCTGCAAATCGAGCTTGCCGGGGTTGAGAATCCCCTTAGGGTCAAGCGCCTGCTTTATCCTGCGTGCAATCTCGATTCCCTTGCCGCGCTCGCGTGCAATCCAGGCCGCCTTGGCCATCCCGACGCCGTGCTCGGCGCTGATTGTCCCTTCCAGCGCAAGTGTCATCTCTACGAGCTCTTCGCTCGACTTTTCAAGCTTGTCCCACGCCTCCTGGTCCCTGACATCCATGATAAACGTGGTGTGCACGTTGCCGTCGCCGACATGGCCGAAGGTCGCTATGAGGATGCCGTTCTTCCTGCTGATTTCCTGGGCGCCCTTTATGGCCTCGGGTATCCGGGTAATTGGCACGCCGAAGTCTTCGGCAACGGGTACGAGCCGCTCGCCCGTCTTGAGCCGCGAGAGCGCCGAGACAAGCCCGGCACGGCCCGCCCACATCTGGCCGCGTTCTGCGGGGTCGTCGCTCCACCGCACATCCACGCCGTTGTGCTTCCTGCAGATTGCCTCAATCTGCTGTATCTGCTCGAGCACAGCCTGCTTGTGGCCGTCAACCTCCATTATGAGCATTGCCTCAACATCCGGGATATCGAGCTTCATGGCATCCTTGACGACCCGGATGCAGACCCGGTCCATTATTTCAGCCGCGCACAGTGGGATGCCGGAAGTGAGTATCTCCGTGACAGCCTCGCCCGCGTCGTCGAGCTTCTCGAAAAGGGCCATTGCGAAGGCAATGTAGGCAGGCAGGGGCACAATCTTCACCATCACCTCGGTGATGACGCCGAGCGTGCCCTCAGAGCTGACGAAGAGCCGCGTGAGGTCATAGCCGGTCGAGGTCTTGGGCGCCTTCGTGCCTGTGTGAAGGACTGTCCCGTCCGCCAGTACCACCGTAAGGCCGTGGATGTAGTCCTTGGTCGTGCCGTACTTCACCGCCCGCAGGCCGGAGGCGTTGGTGTTCACCATGCCGCCAATAGTCGCAATGGTGCTCGAGCCCGGGTCCGGCGGGAAGAATACCTTCTGCTTTGCAAGCTCGCGGTTAAGGTCGCCGCAGACAACGCCCGCCTCCACCACGGCCAGGAAGTTGCGCGGGTCCACTTTGAGAATCCGGTTCATGCGGCACATGTCCAGGACTATCCCGCCCAGCGGCGCCAGATGCGCGCCCACGACACTGGTGCCGGACCCCCGTGGGATAACTGGAATGGAGTTGTTGCTGGCGAACTTGAGTATCGCCGCGACCTCTTCTGTGCTTCCCGGCATGACCACGGCATCAGGAAGGCCCTCGTGGATGGACATGTCCCGCGAGTAACAAATCCGCTCGACAAGGTCCGCATGGACATAATCTTTGCCGACGATGGCGGAAAGCTCCGAAGCTATATCCACGACACTACCTCGCTACCAAACAGACTCCGCGCCGAGAGATGCCCATTATAGATACTCCTCCATAACTGTCAACTTCTTTTGACACCACGGGCAGGCTTCGCCGAATTGCAAAGCACCCCTGAATGCCTTGACAGTCCGGTGTAGGTGCTGATACCATGTCCTCGGCGGACAGCCACGTCGGCCATCTTCTGGGGATAACTGACAATTGCGGCAAATGAAGAGAGAGTACTACATTGTAATGGCCATACTGGCCCTCGCTCTTGTGCTGCGCCTGCTCTACATTGCCGAAATCAGCGCCAAGAGCCCCTTTTTCGAGCATCTCGTTGTCGATGCCGAAACCTACCACCAGTCAGCTCTTGAGATTCTCCACAAAGCGCCTCCGAAGGAGTTCACCCACCAGGCTTTCTTCCAACCACCGCTCTATCCCTATTTTCTCGCGGCAGTTTACAGGGTATTCTCCGTCTCACTGCTTGCACCCCGGATTATACAGGCTATCCTGGGTGCCCTCTCATGCGGGCTCATCTTTCTTATCGCAAGGAAGTTCTTCTCGCTGCAGGTGGCCGTGCTTTCGGGATTCGCCGCAGCACTGTACAGGAGCTTCATATTCTTCGACGGCGAGCTTCTCACAGTATCCCTGGGCACGTTCCTGGGGCTCCTTGGACTCTATGCTTCCGTGCTCGCGCTGTCTGAAGAGTACGTGGATTCGAGAAAGAAATACGGGCTAATCATAGGCGGCGGGCTCTCATTCGGGCTCTTCGCCATCACAATACCGAACATCCTGCTGTTCGGGGGCTTCCTCGCGGGGTATATCTTGCTCAGAAAGAGCCTGAGAAACCGCAAACTCCTGCTAACCTGCTTCCTGGCAGGATTCCTGCTGCCAATTGCAGTCACGACGACGAGGAACTACAAGGTTTCCGGGCAATTCGTGCTCATATCTCACAACGGCGGGCTGAATTTCTACCTTGGCAACAACCTGCGAAGTGAAGAAACGACAAAAGTGAGACCGGGACGCAAATGGCTTGAAATCACCCACATGCCCGCACTCGAGACAGGCCGGCAGGACATGACAGAAACAGAGAAATCGAGGCACTTCTTCAAGAAGTCCTTCTCCTATATCTTCTCACATCCTTTCCATTACACGTCGGCACAGGGGAAAAAGACCATTCGCTTTTTCAACAAGGTCGAGATTCCGCGCAATGCCGACTTCTACTACCTCAAGTCATTCTCGGTAGTGCTGTCTTATGACTGCGTGACCTACCTGCTTGTCTGCCCGCTCGCCCTGCTCGGATTCTATATGTTCTTCAAGGAAAGGCGCCACCTGATTATCCTCTACGCGTATTTCCTTCTGTATTTCCTTTCCGTTCTCGGGTTCTTCGTTACAGGAAGGTATCGCATTCCGGCCATCCCGATAATGATTATCTTCGCCTGCGCGGCGATTCCCGATCTCGTTAGAATCCGCGCCGACAGAAAGGTGCTCGCCAAGTATCTTCTGATACTTGCAGCACTCTTCACTTTCGTGTCATTCGACTGGTTCGGCGACTACGTGCCGCCACAGGACAATCCCGAGAACTTCATATCCATCGGCCGGGCCTACTGCGCAAAGGGCGACTTGCGCAGGGCGCTGGCCTGCCAAACCGCGGCTCTTGCAATAGACCCCGAAAACGCGGAGATTCATTTCGAGATAGGCACAATTCTAAGGCGAATGGGAGACTCGCAGAAGGCGCGGCAAGCGTTTCAGACAGCCTGCAAGCTCAGTCCACGTGATTTCGCGCCATACCTCGCGCTTGCGGCGCTCAGCGAGGAGCGCGGCGATTACCATGGCGCCATCAGGTACTACGCCGCCGCCGCCCAGACCGGTTTGCTGGACAACCCGACGTGGTACGCAGTACTGGTTCAACTTGGCAGAAATCACTTTCACGTTCGCAATTACGGGGAGTCAGAACAGGCCTTCAGGGCAGCAATGCAGATTTACCCCGACAATCCCGATGGCCTGCTGTGTCTCGGGATTCTCTATGCTTCAACAAAGCGCTTCAATGAAGCTATCAGCGTATTCAAGCGAGTCATCTCGTTACACCCGAACTCAGAAGAGGCACATGAGGGCCTTCTGCTTACATATATTAAGAAACGTGATTCAAGTGCCGTCCGCGCGCTAATCAAGAATGCGAAGTCAAAGGGCATTCCCCTTGACCAGCAGTTGCTCAAGGAAGCGCAGAAACTCCTCGGGGAGCGCGCCGCCCGGTAGGCTACAACGCGCAGATATGACACGGCACGCGATAGCGCCTGAATCTTACACGTGAGACTTAACGCAAAATTGCCCTGTCCGGCAGTTGACAATATGGTGTTTTGCTGTTAGAATTCCACCGGGGAAGTGAGCATCTTGACAGTTCCACACTACTGGGTTCCCTGCAGTCGGCATCCTAATTTGCCGAGAGGAGTTCTTTTTTGCAGGACAATACTGGGCTTTGGTCGTCCAACTTATTGTAAGAGCCTGTAACAGAATGACAGGCTCTAAGTTCTCTTGTTGTGCGGATTTCGCCGCTCTTGAAGTCAGGTACTGACAATCTTGGCGTTGAGGATTCGTAATGCCGCCGGGTGAGCATCTGGGCCCAACTGCAGATGAAGAGGAACGCAACGACCCCTTCGGGCACGAGAGTCCCGAAGGTGGCCAGACAAGCGTCGAGGCGTTCCTTAAGAACGTGCTGGTTCAGAAACAGATAATCAGCCGCGAGCAGCTTTCGCAGTGTCTCGAAGAACGAAAGGGACAGCACCCTCCCCCACCCCTTGCCTCAATCCTCCTGAAAAAGGGCCTTCTCAACGACGAGCAGCTTGAGGATTTGCTCCACGCCTTGAGCAGCAGAAGACAGGGCGGCGATGAAGGCATCACGCTTGGCGAGAGCGCGGTCAGGAGGAACCTGACCACCAATGCGGAAATACTGTCCGCACTCGAGATACAGGAAAGAGAGAGGCAGGAAGGCAGGGAATCCAGGCTCGGTGAAGTCCTCGTGCGCAGAGGGACGCTCACAGTCTCCCAGGTCAAGGATATCCTTCAGAAACAGGGCAGGAGAATTCTCAAGTGCACCGGCTGTGCAAACCAGTACAACGTTGACGACTACTCGCCCGAGAAGAAATATACCTGCCTTAACTGCGGCAGCCCGCTCGCTGACACCGGCGCCATCGACACACTCAACGTCGAAGGTACCGCCCCGGATAAGGGGGCCGCTATGCGCTCCCTGGATGACATGTTCATCGGCAGGCGTGTCGGGCCGTGTGAAATCACCGACAAGATTGGCGAAGGCGGTATGGGCTCCGTGTACAAAGCCACCCACATCGCGCTGAACAAGACCGTCGCCGTGAAGATAATGTCACCCGCCGTGATGGGCGACGCCCACAAGAAGCGATTCCTGCGCGAGGCACGCGCCGCCGCAAGCCTCGAGCACCCCAACGTGGTGGTCGTCCACGACACGGGCGAGGATGGCGGCTTTCCGTACATCGTCATGCAGTACATCGAGGGCATGAGTCTTGGTGACATTCTCAAGGCAAAGGGCAAGCTTCCCCCGGTCCAGGCTTTGCGGATAATTATCGCGGCGGCAAGCGCTCTGGGCGCCGCACACGAGCAGCATCTTATCCACCGCGACGTGAAACCGGACAACATAATGATAACCAACAAGGGCGAGGTCAAGGTTACAGACTTCGGCCTGGCCAAGAGCATACACAGAAGCGAAATGTCGGTAACCGCGACCGGCACCATGATGGGCACGCCAATCTACATGTCGCCCGAGCAGTTCGAGGCGAAGGCCGTTGATTCGAGAAGCGACCTCTATTCTCTCGGCGTCACCTTTTACCGCACGCTCGCGGGCAGGGCGCCCTTCATCGCCGATTCCGTGCTGGAACTGTGGCAGGCTCACGCCGCGGATGCACCGCCGGAACTGGACGGCGACCTCTCGCCGGAGCTCTGCGAAATCGTCTACAGGATGCTTGAAAAGGACCCCGACAACCGATACCAGAGCGCCGCCGCGCTTATCACTGACCTGAGAGGTGTTTACCAGGAACTCGGCGGGGAAGAGGCCTCGGACGACTTCCTGCTCCTGATGGACAGCCTGGCCGTGGCCGCACCGGCAAAAAAGGCAAAACTCGTCTTGATTGCCGCAATCGCCGCTGCGGCTGTGCTGATTGTCGCGCTCGCGCTCGTTTTCGGCCGAAAGCCGCCAGAGATTACGCACCCCACAGTCGCGGAAATGGCGGTCTTCAACACAGCCAGGACACAGTCGGATGAGTTCGCACTTGACAAGAAGTACATCGAGGCGCTTGCCTTGTGGGATACGTTCAAGCAGGAAAACCCCCAGGACTTCTGGAACAGCCTTGTCGAAAAGGAGCACGAACACGTCTTGCAGAGCGCCCGGAGAAAGTTGAGCTCAATGCTCAGCGAGGCTACCACGCTCGCCAACAGCGGCAACCTGAAAATGGCAAAGGACAAGTGCACCGAAGTGCTCACCCTCGCGGGCGAAATTCGGGAAAAGCACGCCACAGCCGCCATGGAGAAAATATCGGGCCAGGCGAGCGAAAGGCTCGAAACCATTAAGGAGCTGATAAGGCAGCGTGCCGCCGAGCAGACCGGGGTCAGCGAGGAAATCCTCGCCGAGTGGCGGGACGCCAAGCAGCTCCTCGAGCAGCAGCTCAAACGCAAGAAGTTCGCCTCCGCCAGGCTAACCTGCCTCCCCTTCTCCTCGAGCGACTACCCCACCGAAATCCGCACCGAGGCGGAACAGATGCTGGCCAGGGTCAACGTGAAGGAGGAGGAGCACAAGACCCTGCTCGCCACACAGGAACAGGCCACGTTCGAAGAGGACATGGCTGAGGCGCACCAGCGGCTTGCGCTCGGAAACCCCGCCAGGGCCCGCGAGCTGCTCGGCTCGTACCTGGAGCACGACAACAAGAAATTCAAGAAAGCGGCCCGGGAAATCCTCGCGGAAGTGAAAATCGCAGAAGCCTTCGCTGCCGCAATGGACCAGGTTGACACTTTCAAGGAACAGAAGAGTTTTGAAGAGGCGCTTCAAATCTGCAGGGATTACGCTACAAGCGGCAACCGGAAATGGGCCCGCATCGTGCGCCGGAAGCTTCTTGAAATCAAGAAGGAGCGCTTCCTCGACAAGAATCTCCTCTACGTCGAGGGCGGCAAGTTCGCCATCGGCAGTAAAGATGCCGGTGATGGCAACCCCCTGCGTGAAGTGACGCTCAAGTCTTACTATATCGCGAAGTTCGAGGTGACCAACGCCCAGTACCAGAAGTTCGTCAAAGACACCAGGCGAAAAGCCCCCGACAACTGGCCGGGCGGGAAACCCAAACGTGAACAGTCCAACCTGCCTGTGTCTCTGATTACTCCCGGCGACGCGGCCGCCTACTGCGCGTGGCTCACCAAGAAAGAGGGCGTCAAGTACCGCCTGCCCACAGAGGCTGAATGGGAAATCGCAGCCTCGTGGGACGGGCAGAAAAAACTCACCTATCCCTGGGGCGAGGAGTTCCGCAAGGACATCTGCAACATCGACGGCAGACTGCTCCCGGTCGGCCAGTGCAAGGGCGACCTCAGCCCCGCCGGCGCATACGATATGGCTGGCAACGCCTGCGAACTGACCACCACGACTGACAACAAGGGCTACATTATCCGGGGCGGCTGCTGCGACGATGCAGGTGAAAACCGGTCCGCCAGAACAACCTACAGGCAGAAGTGCGATAAGGATGTTACAGGTTCAAGTATAGGTTTTCGCGTTGTCCGCGACGATGACTGACCACGCAGACAAGCACCCCACGCGGGCACGCAGCGACACAGCCGCGAACTTGGGGCTTGACACCAAGGTCACCCGCACTGATACTGTGACAGACTCAGGCACGGTTGACATAGGCTACCACTATGAGCCTTGAGACGATGTGGGAGGAACAAGAATGAAGGAATCTTCTCTGCGCTGCTCTGTGCTCCTCTGCGCCTCTGCGGTGATTCTGAGTTTCTGCGGGTGCGCGGTGGGCAGCCCCCTCGCCCTCAGCGACGAGGTCCAGCTCCAGAAGGCGCACCAGGTCCGACCCAAGGGGCTGGATTACTCCGTCGCCGTCGCCCCGGTCCTCGTCTACCCCGTGCGCACACCGGCCAACAAGGAGCGCTGGTCCCTGCGTGTCAAGGCGACCGATTTGCAGAAGGAAATCACCGCCACGCTCAGGGAAGTCCCGGTGTTTGCCAGCGTCGAGCAGACTCCCTCCTCCGACCCGGCCGCGGCCAGGGAAAAAGGCGCCCAGCTTCTCCTGAAGGTCGCCCTCTCAAACTGCACCGCCTCGTTCGGAGGCACCAACGGGTACTTCATTCCAAACATGCTGGTCTGGGGAATTCTCTCGCCCATCGCCTCCACCTTCGTCGCCGACGAGTTCTACAGCGTCGCCGGCAGCGTCACCGCCGAGCTGGTAGACACCTCAAGCGGCAGCCCCGTCTGGTCGCGCGCCATCACCCTGCAGGAAAAGTACAACCTGAACGACTGGCAGCGCGGCCCCACCGTCTGGGACTTCTTCTTCATCGCGCCTTTTTACACCTCCTGGACTCCCCAGAAAGTGGACTCCGTCATCCTGCCTCACGTTATGCACAAAATCAAGGTCCAACTGGCCGAAAATATCCTCAAAGACCTGCCGCCGCCCAAACGCAGCTTCGCAATCGTCGTCGGCGTCAACTCCTGCGGCCTGCCGGGCGCGCCGGAACTGCAATTCGCACAGAGAGATGCCGCAAGCCTCGCCGAGTTGCTCTCCAAGCACGGCTTCGACGATGTCACCCTGCTCATAGGCGAGCAAGCCACCAGAAGCAAAATCGAAAGCAAACTCACGGAGGTTGCGGCCCGCTCGGATGTCCTCGTCGAGAACTTCGTCGTCTACTTCGCCGGCCTCGGAACCACCAAGTTCGACAGCGCGACCACAACATGCACCCAGTCGCTCCTGACCCGCGGCATGACGGTCGAGGATTGCGAGCTGGGCCTGGTAAAGCTGCTCAAGATGGTTCAGTCCATCCCCGCCGCCAGCAGGGTTGTCGTGATTGACGCCGGCTTCTCAGGCGAAAGCGGCCGTACCTATCCCGTCGAGCGAATACCCGCAGCCACTGTTAGGGAGTACCCGGCTGTGCTCAAAAACACCTACGACATCTCTTTCCTGCTCGCCTCCGAGGCGGGTGAGACAGCATACGAGTTCGAGAAACTGCGCAGCGGCGTCTTTACCCACTTCCTCCTGCGCGGGCTGGCAGGCAAGGCGGACCTCAACAGCGACAAGGTCATAACGGTTCAGGAAGCGCTCAAGACCGCCGCGTGGCCCGTCACCAGGTATGTGCGCTCCAACAGGCCGGGCCAGTCGCAGAAGCCCTGTATGCTCGGCAAGAACGCCGCCAGCAGGAAAGTCCTCAAGCTCAAGTAGAAAACGGAACATGGCTTGCGTCCATAGAGAGCGAACCGAGCTGGTCAGATGTCTTCCGGGGCAAATGAATATGCCGTATTGCCTGTACGCTATTTGGCGCGGTCTATCTGCGATTGAATGTTCTGGGCTTGCGAACGCACGTCGCCGAACCTGGAAGGCCAGTCCGTCTTGAGCAGATGCATAACTGTGCTGCGGGCCTCCTCCCATTTGCGCAGCTTGACCAGCGCCTTGGCCAGCCCGATGTAGCCCCCGGGCTCCTTCGTGCGCACGCGTATCACCTGTCGCCAGTGCGCCGCCGCGTCTCCCCACCGGTTCTGCTTCTGGCGTATCCCGGCCAGGGCCTGGTGGCTCTCCGACTCGTTCGGCATCATTTCAACAATGTTGGTGTAGGCGCGTTCAGAATCCCCGGACTGGCCGAGCATGGCGTAGCGGTCGCCGAGGTCACGGTACAGGTTGATGTCGTGGCCCGAGACCTCCGCGGACTTCAAGAGCTGCGCCGTCGCCTCCTGCCCACGTCCCAGCCTGTCATAGGTTTGCACCAGCGTGCGGTGTGTTTCCGTGTCATTGGGCCGGTTCTCGGCGGCCAGGCGAAGCTGAGTCAGCGCCTTCTCAAACAGATTCCTGTTGAAGTAGACCCTGCCGAGCGCCTTGCGGACAATCGGGTTCTCAAGCTTGGTCTTCTTCACTTCAGCGTCCAGCTTCGTCACGTAGCCGTCAATATCCTTCGCCTTCTGAAGAACTCTCTCAAGCACTGCAAGTTCGTGCTGCCTCTCCTGGATTCTGCGCCCCCACGAGACAATCGCTCCCGCCGCCGCATCCACGGCCATGGATGTCATTTCCAGACCGCTGTACGCCATCGCCGAGTCGCGGTAGTACTGGCACAGGATGCCGTCCCCTATACCGCGATTCCTTGCGGTCTTTACATGAAGCGCTATTGCCTCCTTGTAGTACGTGACGCACCGCTGGTAGAGTTCTGTATCAAGGCAGGCCTTGCCGAGGGCGGCGATAACATTCTCGGTCCAGCGTTCGCCCTCGTGGAAGTACTTGTCGGCATCTTCGAGCGTCTTGGCAAGCATATCCTGCGCCCCGGTGTGGAAGTAGGCCTTCATGAGCATGGTACGGAACTCCAGCCTGCCCGGTGCTGCTTCCACCATCTTTACAAGAATCGGTATCGACTCCGCGAATCTCTTCTGATAGTGCAGGTACTGGCACAGCTTGTACTGTCCCTCAATTCTGAGGATGCCCTTTCTATGCGCCCCATAAAGTGCCTCAATTGCGTCGTCATAGAGGTCAAGTCCTTCGTAGAGGTAGTAGGCTATATGGATGACAGTCTGCTCCGAGTTGGCGCGTTCCTTGAGAACCTCGTGGGCAGTCCTGGCGAAGTCCGCCTTCTTAGCTGACCAGAAGTAGCTGTGGTTGTTCCAGTACATTGAGCGGTTCCGGCTGTATTGTGTTCGCAGCTCCTCGCGCAGCGCTTTGAGCACAATCGCCAGCAGACGCTCCGAGAGCGCGGGGCTGAGAGTCTTTGCCTCGTGTCTGGCTCGCGCCAGACGGTAGCCGTGGTAGGACCAGAAGTCACGGTGCTGCAGGCGCAGCCAGCGCGGCTCGTTCTCGGCGCGTACCACGAGAAACTCGACCACGGCGAGGGGGCCTACGACGTGCTTGAGGCGGTCTGCCACATCCCCGACGACGCGCTGCCCGCCGCGGTAGTTGTACATGCCCAGTATCCCCGGCAGGATGTTGTGCGCGAAGCGGACTATGTCCTTCTTCACTTCCTTGTAATCCTTGCACACACCCCAAATGTCGCAGAGGGTGCGGACAAGGTTGTACGAATGACTTTCGTTTGTGCGCGACTTGAGCTCTTCAAGAATCAGCGCCTGGACGGCCAGGTAGAACTCCTCACCCCTGCCGAGCGATACCTCCGCCTTGTTCGTAAGGGCGTTGTAATAGTGGCGGTACAGGCGCTCCTTGAGCCAGTAGAGCTGTTTCCTGTTGTGGCCGAGCTTCAGCTCGCCCTGCCAGACCTTTTCCGCTGCCGCGAACTCGCCCGACTGCTCCAGGTATGAGCAGTACCTCTCAAGCAGGGAGTTTGCGCTCTGCCCCAGCAACCCGCCTGAAGCCTGGCGGAACTCGCCAAGAGCGCCGCCGAGCGTTCGAACGGCATCTTCCCTGCGGTTGTTGGCCCACTGTGCGGCTGCAAGATATCCGGCGATAACGAGGCGGCCGTATGTTCCCATCGCTGCGCCAGCGTGCAGTTTTCTAAGCTGGCGAATCTGCTCCTGCGCGAGGGCTTCGGGCTTGAGCGCGCCACGGCCGGCCAGGAATCGGGCCATCATCTCCGGCTCGCCGTCAACCCAGTTTCCCCTGTATGCCTGCTTGAGGGCTGCAAGCGCCGCCTCCACGTGGGGCTCGGTGCCATGCGCCTGCGTGGCGGCGCGATACTTCGTCATGAACTCAAGCAGCCTCAGCGCCCGACGGTCAACATCCGATTTCGCCTTCTCATGCAGCGAGACAAGGTGATTGTGCAGCCTGTCAAGCGTCGCTTCGTCGCGAATCAGATTGGTGACACGGGTTACCTGCTCCAGGAACGGGTATATCTTCTGCGCCGACTGCCCAATGACGGCCTCCGGCACGCATTCAAGCAGGCGGAAGTCCTTTGTTATCTCGTAGTACTCTCGCAGCGTCCAGGTGTAGCCTGACGGGTTCTGCGCCTTTCGCAGCAGTGCGATAAACATGAGAGGTATCTCGGCATCGAGCTCCGAAGGCACATCCTCGCCGCGGCGCTGATACTTGTAACGCTCATTGTAAAGCGTTCTTGATATCCGGTACTCCTCCAGGGTCTGCCAGGACTTTATCTTCGCCTCACGGTGCTTATCCGGGGCGTTCTGAACCATGTACCAGTCGGCAAGCGTCCTGTAGTCCGAGAAGCCGAGCTCGTCAATCCGCTCTATCTCCTCAAAGACCCTGACAGCCCGGTTGATGTCGTTTCTCTCGGCGAGGATGTAGGCATACTGGCGGCCCCAGCGAATCTTGGCGAACTCCTGTTTCCCGCCGTACCACTCCCTGAGCGCGGCCTCGAGGTCCTCGCCCCGGTCGAGCGCCATAAGCAGGATGTACTTCGCGTTCTTCCAGTCTATTACCTGGTTGTCCTGCGTAACGGCCTCGTTCATGGTGGAAAGAAGCTTGGCCTGCGCTTCCTGAGCGTCCGGTTCGAGCATTGAGAGGTACGTCAGGGTCGCCACGCATCGGGCGGCGAGAACGCTCTGGCGCATCTCTATCTTGTCAGCCTTCTTGCCGGCGGTCGCATCCATGATTGGGGCAAGGAGATTCATGGTGTCCCGGCGCAGCTTCGCCGTGTCCGTGCCGAGCTTTGCCTCGAGGTAAATGCGCTCGATGGCCAGCCAGGGCCTGAGCCACGCTGGCTCAAAGGTCTTCTCAAGATGTGTGAAAAGCTCCGCCGCCGCAGCCCTGGCCTCCTTGAGTGCCTTGCGCCACTCGGCCCTGAGCTTTCGCCTGGGCATCTCGTTGACGTTCGGCAGCGCTTCCACGACAGACCGGCTTCTCGCCCCCGGCAACCAGGACGCGAAGTAGTAGAGCGCCATGACAGCCGTGTTCTTATTCGCTTCCGGGACCCTTGGCTTTTCAGTGCCCGCCTCGCGGGCAATAGCGCCGAGCACTCCAAGCAGTTCATCCTGCAGGGCTTGTGTCCATTTCTCGTTAAGCAGTGCAGCGAAGAGTTCCTGTGCCGCGCTGCGCTTCTCCAGGCCATCCTTTGCCCCGGCGTACTGCTTCCTGTAGTACTTGAGCTTCAGTTCGTTTCGCCCGTACCTGAGAATCAGCCTTCTTAGAACCTGCCTGCCGGCGGTACTCTGCGCTTTCTCCCAGCGCGAATACAGGGCATCCAGAATCTCCTGCCATTTGGCCTCGCCTCCATCCATGCTGTAGTAGGGCTTGAGCCACTGGAAGAACCGCTCCATCTTCGCCACCGGCATTGTCCCGACTTCTGACTGGAGATGTTTGAAAAGCTCGGCCTGCAGCGCGCGGCACTTGTCGGTCCGGCGGAAGCCATTGCTTTGCAGGATGGTTCTGGCGAAGTGGCTGTCTGACTCGTGGTCTACGAAATAGCGGGCCGTCTCCACCAGCTCCTGCACATGCGTGACAACCCCGCCGTAACTGTACACGTTGTAGCCCTGCCCGATGGCCTGCCGGATGGCGGCGCCCAGCCTGTTCCTGTCAACCTGCTCGAGTTTTCCCTTCCGGGTCGAAATCAGCCATTCTTTTATCAGCTTCTGCGCCTTTTCCTCGCGGTCAAGCATCTTTAGCGCGGAGAGGTACTGGTTGAGCTGGTACTCGCCGACAGAACCGGGTTTCTCCTTTTCCCAGGCATCGAGCGTCTCTACGAAGTCTTCGTACCGATACGCGCTCAGGAGGATGTTCACAGCAGTGCTTCCGAGGCTGCGAACTTCGTGCTCCCGCCACGGGCCGTTATCCTTCTCGACCGCTGCGAGATGCGCAAGCGCCGCATCAATCTCGCCCCGCCCGGACAGCGCCTGGGCGCAGGCAGTCTGCACATAGGCATCGAACGGATATGCCTTTGCCATCTCTTTCTGCTTGGCCAGCGCCTCGTCCTGGCGGCCCATGCTCTGCAGGCAGTACACAATCTGCCTGTCCCACTGGAGCAGGGGGTCGAGAATGTACTTCTGGCGTGAAAAGACCGGCTTAAGCCGTAAGAGCAGTTCCATACGCTCGTTGCCCTGGTTGAGGCTGCCGGCGAGGCCCATGATATCACTTGCGCAGGCGAAGTCCGCCTCGCGGGGAGCTGCCGCAAGTTGACGAGCAAGCTTCATGAGAAGGTTCTTGAGCTCCTCGTTGCGCCTGCTCGCACGGAGAACGGCGAGCGGGATGCGGGCAAGCCCCCGCTTCCCGGCAGTGAGCTTGCGAGTCGCATCAATGTGAGGCTGGGCCTTCTCCCACTGCTGGGTGGCCGCGAAGTAGCGAAGAAGCAGCCAGTAATCCTCGAAGCGGGCCTTGCCGTCCTTAACCGCCTGCTTGGCCTGCACGAGCGTTTCCGGTTCCTTGCCGAGGATAATGGCATCCTTCTTCCTGTCTGTTAGTGTCTTGCCAATCATCCTGGCGAAGTCGTCCTTTGAAATCGTTGTGACAGATACGCTAATAGTTCCGGTGACTTTGCCATCCTTGTCCCTAACGGTTATTACAGTCGGCCACCAGGCGTTTGCGGCCTTCACGAAATCGCTGTAAACTGTCGAGCCGGTCTTCTCGCCCTTGCTTTCGTAGTGCCACTGGACAATGGCGGACTTCTCGGTATCAATGACAAACACCACGCCCGTCTTCGGGTCGTTGGTGTAATGCAGCCTTAACTGCATCTTGCCATCCTCGAGTTTCTTCAACTCAGGGATGTAGTTGCGGTAGTTCTTGAACTGGTTGCCGAAATACCAGCCAATCGGGGCGGACCATGCGGCCTCGTCGCCGTCCTGCTTCTCACGCACGCGCCCCAACAGCCACGCGGCCCTTAATATCCCGCGCTCGCCATCGTGGCACCAGTCAATGTTGAAGCCGCCGCCGGGCGTATGGGGCGAGACTGTCAGCCACGAATCGCCGGACAGCAGGTACTCTCCCTTGAGCCGCGAGGTTCTCCGGCCCCGGTAGTCTTTGTACTCCGACGTAACGACAATCTTGAAGCAGTCGGGACCCGCCTCCACGACCTTGCGGCGGTTCAGTGTCTTGACGAGATTCATCACCTCCGCCGGCCAGTCCGGGGCGGGAAGCACAGGCGCCTTTCCCGGAAGCGTTGGGAACAGAGGCGCAAGGTAGTCATAGGGACGGCCGCGGTAGTCCTTCCAACCTCGTGATTCCCTGCCAGTAAGGTACTGCTGGCGAAGCAGCGGTTCTGCCAGTCTGTCTTTGACCCAGCGGCGCCTGTAGCCAAGTTTGCCGCCGCTGATAAGCTCATTCATTTCTTCTCTGGGAAAGTGGCGCTTCTTCCCCAGTGCTTTTTCGGATACCTTTCTGGTTACTTCGACATCCTCCACAAGCTGTATCTCAGGCTCCTCTGCGCCTACAGGGCCGGGCTCGGACTTAGGCTTGTCCTCTTGTGGTTCGTCGAAGAACTCAGGCGCAGGCCCCGCCACAGGGGGCATCCCGGCCGATGTCTCTCCCCTTGATCCGGACACGTCAAAATCCATTATTTTCGCTTCTCTGAACCGCGCTCCATACGCGCCGGCGCGCCCGCCGCCGATACCGTAGGCATCGATGGCGCTTGTGGAATCAAGATACTTGTTTGACAGGCTGTCAAACGATGTACCGCGAGGTACAGGATAGCCTCCCGGCCTGGCCACGATGAGCAACTGGCCCGTTACGTCGCGGTTCATGTCTCCGAGAATCCGCATTATCCCGGAGCGAAGCTGCAGCCGCCAGCGCCTCGCTTTGAGCATCTGCTTGCGCGCAAGCTCGAAGTCGGCCCGGTCGCGCCCCTCTGCGAAGAACTCCTCCGCGTCGCGCATGCGAAACCGCCGCTTGACCTTGAAGCGCTTGCGGTCCTCGTCGCTCTCGAGCACGAGAAAGGAGGTGTAAGGGGTCATGATGTGGAAGTCTTCGGAGAGCTTGATAATCCGGTCCCTGATTCCCCGTGAAGCGCCCTGGGCGAGCAGGTGGTCGAGGTGCTTCCTGGCCCAGAGCCGCGGGATAAACGAGTTTCCCTTCTCGGCGCCCGCGAGGACCGCCTTCTCAGTGTATTGCACCTTCTTTCCATCAAGCATGCCCGACACTGTTACCGTGCACTGCGCGTCGCCGCCTGCGGGGTCGTAGCGGCCGATGATAATCTGCTGCATTCCCGCGGGCAGGTTCGGCAGCGCTTCCGGATAGACAGCCGCTACAGCCGCGCCTTCGAACACGATTTTGAGCTCTTTGAGGACAGGGGAGGATATCTCCTTGAGAAGCTCGAACGCGGTCTGCGCGGGGTCGGTGCCGCCGCCTACGGCCCGGACAGAGCCGCCGCCCAGCGCCGCTACAGCCTTGAGCACGACCGACTCGTAGGAACTGCCCGGCGCAACGGCGTGGAAGATGCCCGAGCCCCCGTACATTCTCTTCAACCTCTTGCCGAACGCGACCGGGTCGGCATCGCCGGTGGTCACGACGCCATCACCGACATAGACTACCTGCGTACCCTTGCCGGCCCGTTCTAACACTTGTGCAAACACCTTGTCGAGGTCCGACCAGCCCAGAGGATGGCGCTTCTCGACAAACTGGAGTGCGGATTCCCTGTTGCCCGCAGTATTGGTAAGCGGCTTCTGCGACATCCAGTGCGTGCTGACATCAAACGCGACGATGTTGAAGGAGTCCTTCTCGCCGAGGCTGCCGAGCAGCGCCTCGATGAACTCTATCTGCACCGTTCTCTGCGACCCAGACATGGAGCCCGAGGTGTCAGCCATTATGATGACGTTCATGGGCTGCGTGTTCGCAAGCGCGGGCCGGGTTGACTTGTCCTTTTCTTCCGGCGCGTTTACAAGCAGCATGAAGTAGCCGTCGTTGCCGCGGCGGTGCGGGATAAGCACGACGTTGCTCTCAACCGGTTTGGTGACAACTCGAAGCTCGAAGTCGCGCTTGGGTGTGTACTCCTGCGCCTCGAACTCCACGTGCGCTGAGTGCTCTGTCGTGTCTATCCGGCAGGCGTGTGACGGGCACTCTACCGACACGAGCGTTTCGGCCGAGCTGAGCTTCACTTCTATCTGAAGTTGCTTTAACGGGTGAAGGCGAAGCATCTCACTCTGGAGCGAGTAGTTGTACCGGTACGTGCCCCCGGTCTTGGGAAGGACCTGCGTATATGTTATGCGGATTCGCTTCTCGCTGCCAATCGGGTAGATGCGTGCCTTGAATATGTTGCCTCCCGTCCATTCGAGCAGCCCGGGGTCGCGCTTCTCGCGCAGTATTGTCTCGTAAATCTCCCGTGCGCGCTGCTTCTCCACGACATCCGCCTCGACCAGCTCATTGCCTATCCACATCGCGAAACCCGAGATTGACGCATCCTGCGGAAGCGGGAAGTAGAAGATTCCCTCAAGCACGTGCGGCGTGTGATTGACAAACGATTCC
>DAOVDS010000219.1 GCA_030669415.1 bacterium | reverse complement strand
ATCAGGCAGTTGATTATGGCCGGGTCGGCTGAGTGGCAGTAGATACCGCCGCCATTGTTCTCCGCCGAGTTACTCATTATGGTGCAGTTCAGGATGGTGGGGCTTGATTTCCTGCAGCAGATGCCGCCGCCGTTCTCGACTTCGCCGCCGTTGCGGATGGTGAAGCCTTCGACAATGCTCTCGCTGGTTTCCCCTTTGTGGAAGTAGAAGCCGCACCCGCTGCCCTCGCAATCGATAATGCATCTGTAAAGTCCGTTTTGCGACTTCAGGTGTATGGTCTTGCCGCCGAAGTCGAGGTTCTTGTTGCCCTCGCCGGTGTAGGTGCCGTCGGGGATTACTACTGTGTCGCCGTCGAATGCCGCGTCAATGGCGTCCTGGATGGTGGTGAAGTCCCCCGGCACGCGCAGTATATTCTCCGGCTCAGCCCGGGTTTCTACCTGTGGCACGGCGACGAACAGAAGCGCAACAGCAACCACGCCAACCATCAGCTTCTTGATAATTGCCCCTCTCTTTCGCTGGCAAAGGCGGAAGATACATTTTTGGTGCCTGTCAACTGGTTGGAGAGTACTTCGGTGATGTCATACCATCAGGTGCTCCAACTTATTATTATACAACATGCCACACCTTTTGCCAAGCAAATTTGCAGGATTGCTTGCAGGTAAACTGCGTACGTGCCGCAAGGCAAGCTGGTGCAATAGTTTTACTCGTGCGTCAGGGGCGCGGAATGTCGCAAATAATCGAGGCATTTTTGGAAAAATATGCTTGACATTGGCACGAGTGGTCTCTTATTATGCGCTTGGACTTGACAAAGGCTCATTAGTCAGGTTCAGTTCAGCGGTTATGGCAGGCATTCATTACCGGGTGAAAACCTATTCACGAGCATTTTAAGCCAACACTCTATCGGCTTTCTGGCACCCTGCTGGTAGCTGCATACATGGCTTGCGGGAAGAAGGACAGCCAGGCTTTTGAAGGCCAGCATTCATGACTGAAACGCGCCCTCCCCTTTGGAGATAAGCCTTGACGGCAAAACTGTTCGTCATCGATGGATATTCGTACCTGTATCAGGCGTACCACGCCATTGGCGAGATGACCGGGCCAAAAGGAGAGCCCACAAACGCAATCTTCGGATTTATCAATATGGTGCTGCGCGTGAGGGAAAAAGAGAACCCCGACTATGTCGCCATAACCTTCGACCTGAAGGAGCCCAACTTCAGGCACAAGGCGTTCAAGGACTACAAGGCGACGCGCAAGCCCATGCCGGAGGACCTCAAGAGCCAGGTGCCGATAGTCAGGGATATTGTCCAAGCGTACGGCATACCGGTTTTCAGCAGCACGGGATTCGAGGCGGACGACGTAATTGCGACCATTGCCGAGAAGGTCAAAGACCAGGACGTGGATGTCTACATAATATCGCGCGACAAGGACCTCAAGCAGGTGATAACGCCGCGGGTTTACGTGTACAATACCAGGGACGGCAAGGCTTACGGGCTGGGTGAGTTCCGCGAGGAATACGGCTTCGAGCCGGAGCGCCTGCCCGATTTCCTCGGGCTTGCGGGTGACTCCTCAGACAACATACCGGGCGTCCCGGGCGTCGGGAAGAAGACGGCCTCGTCACTTCTGGCGCGTTTCGACACTATCGAGGATATCTATTCCCGCATGGAGGAAGTCGAGAAGAAGGCCCTCCGAAACAAGCTTGAGCAGAACAGGGACAAAGCCGAGTTGAGCAAGATGCTCGCCACTCTCAGGCGCGATGTGCCGATAGATTTCGACCTGGACAAGTGCATCGCTGCGGAGCCGGACACGGAAACACTGGTTAGAGTATTCCAGGAGCACGGGTTCAGGAAGTTCCTTTCACACCTCCTGAGCGGGGCTGGACGCGCGGCGGAGAAACCCCGCAGCTACCGCCTGCTGGACACGCCCGGCGCCTTCGAGGAGTTTGTCGGGGAGCTCGCCCGGCAGAAGATGGTGAGCTTCGACACCGAGACCACAAGCGAGAACCCCCACCTCAGCGAACTGGTGGGACTCTCCTTCTCGTGGCAGGAGGCCCAAGCATACTATATACCTGTCAAAGGCCCTCTGGGCGCAAGGACACTCCCAAAATCCGATGTGCTCGAAGCGCTGAGGCCCGTGCTCGAGTCAGAGGAGATTCTCAAGACAGGACACAACCTCAAGTACGACATGATTGTCCTGGCCTACGAGGGCGTAAACGTCAGGGGCGTTGACTTCGACACCATGATTGCGGCCTACCTGATTAACCCGGCGGGCCGGGGCTATTCGCTTGACAATCTGGCGCTCGAGTTCCTCGGACACAGGAATATTCCCATCGAGGACCTTATCGGCAAGGGCCGCAACCAGGCGACCATGGATACGGTCGAGACGGACAAGGTGTCCGAGTACGCCTGCGAAGACGCTGACATTACACTCAGGCTGCGCAACGCGCTCGAACCGCAACTCAAGGAAATGGGCCTTGAAGAGCTGCTGCGTGAAGTCGAAATCCCGCTGGTAAGCGTCCTAACTGTTCTCGAAATGAACGGTGTTACGGTGGATGTGAGGATTCTCGAGGATTTCTCCGCGAGGCTCGGGGCGCAACTCGATGAGAGCGAGGCGAAAATCCACGAGATGGCGGGCGGCAAGTTCAATATCGACAGCCCCAAGCAGCTCGCCGAGGTGCTTTTCGAGCGCCTGGACCTGCCGGTCATAAAGAGGACGCCCACCGGCCAGCCCGCCACAGGCCACGAGATTCTGGAAGAGCTCGCCTCCCGGCACGAGCTGCCCAACCTGATTGTGGAGTACCGGTCGCTCGCCAAGCTGAAGAACACCTACGTCGATGCCCTGCCCCGGCTGGTCTCGCCCAGGACGGGCAGGATACACACAAGCTTCAACCAGACCGTGACCGCAACCGGCAGGCTTTCAAGCTCAAACCCGAACTTGCAGAACATCCCGGTACGCGAGGAGCTGGGACGCCAGATAAGGCGGGCGTTCGTGCCGCGCGGGCCGGGCAGGAAGATGCTGAGTGCCGACTACTCACAGATTGAGCTGCGCCTCCTGGCGCATTACTCGAAGGATGAGAAGCTCGTGGCCTCTTTCGCCAACGACGAGGACATTCACGCTTCGGTCGCGGCCGAGATATACGAGGTCGAGCTTTCAGACGTAACGCCCGAGCAGCGTGCGAGCGCGAAGACGGTGAACTTCGCGACAGTGTACGGGCAGGGGCCGCACAGCCTGTCAAGGCAACTGCGGGTGCCGTTCGCCACTGCGAAGGAGTTTATCGATGCCTACCACGCGAAGTATCCCGGCCTGGACGCCTTCGTTGACAGAACTGTCAAGGATGCCCAGAAGCAGGGCTATGTCACAACCGTGTTCAACCGCAGGCGCTACATCCCGGGCATTACTTCCGACAAGAGCCAGATTCGCAGCCAGGCCCAGCGCCTCGCCGTGAACGCGGTACTCCAGGGCTCGGCCGCAGACATGATAAAGGCTGCAATGATAAGGATTGCGGCAAGGCTCAGAGAAGAAAGCAGAGACTCGCTTATGTTGCTTCAGATACACGACGAACTGGTGTTCGACACCGCAGCGGACGAGGTGCCCGGCCTGACCGAGCTCGTCCGCGAAGAGATGGCTTCTGCGATACCTTTGACAGTTCCAGTCAAGGTGAACGTGGCGGTGGGGGACAACTGGTTCAAAGCCAAGTAGAGGCGGCGGCAGTGCAATCAGGAGGATGAGATGGCCAAGATTATTGCCGGCTGCAAGCATTGTGGACACCTTTTCAAGATTGAGGAGCTGTTCGAGGGCATTGACGTAGAGTGCCCCAAGTGCGGCGAAAACGTGGTGGTCAGCAAAGTCGCCGACCGGGATGAACGCGGACTGCCCGTCTTCTCAGAGGACATGGACCAGATACTCGACCAGATTTACAAAAGAGCCGAGCAGATGGAGCAGTTCCAGGACATGGACCAGCTCGAGCAGATGGCGGAGACGATGGAGGTGGACCAGGCAACCCTGGAGAAGGTGGCCAGGGCCAAGGGCGAATCGGCCGTCAGGCGGTTCCAGGCAGGGAGGCCGGGTACGCGCCCCCCCATGAAGGCGCCAAAAAGAAGTCTCAAGAAGCTGATTGTCCTCGCAATCATCGTCGCGATTGTCATTGCAGGCGGCATTGTCGCGTGGTCGTTCGTGCAGAAACAGCGGCAGTTCGAGAAAGACGCAGGCAACTGCTACGAAGAGGCGCACGGCCTGTTTGACACTGAAGAGTACCAGGAGTGCCTCGCAAAGCTCAGAGAGTTCAACGAGAAGTACGCCAAAAGCAAGGTGGCCGGCAAGGCCGAGGACCTCGGGAAAATCGCAAAGGTCGAGGCCGAGGCGAAGAAACTCCTGAGCGCCGCCAAGGAGCTTCACGAACAGGGCAAGCTCACTGAGGCTATCCAGAAGCTTGACACGCTCATCAACGACTATGGCAGCTCCAAGCGCCAGGGTGAGGCGGCGCAGCTCAAGAAGGCGTGGATGGCCGAGAAGGCGCTCAAGACTGCCGAGGCGGACTACGCGCAGGCGCAGGCTCTTCGCGCACAGGGGAAGCTCCAGGAAGCCCTTGACGTTTTCGAGCGTCTGGCCAAGGGCAACTGGGAGTTCGCCGAGGATGCCGGGAAGGCGGCAACGGACATCCAGCGCTACATGCAGGAAGCACAGGCTCTTTACGAGGCCGGACAGCAGGCGCTTCTGGTCAACGAGTTCGACAGAGCGATTGAGAAGTTCCAGGAAGCGCTCGAGAAGTATCCGAACTCGAAGGCCGCACCCCTCGCGGCCACTGCAATTGAGAATGCGCGAGACCAGAAGCAGCGCTTCCTTGATGACAACTTCAACAGGCACATGCGCAGCGGTAAGCGCCTGGCCGAGGCGGGTAAATGGCGCAAGGCAAGTGAGGAATTCCTCGAAGCGCTCAAATGGAAGCCGAACGACCAGGCCGCCCGGGATAAGTACACCAAGGCCAAGAAGATGGCCGACCTCTACGAGGACATGATTCTCATACGGGGAGGGCAGTCCGTAATGGGCTCGATTAGCGCAGACCCCGACGAGAGACCGGTCCACAACGTTACACTCTCCGACTACTATATCTCGAAGTATCCTGTGACAAACGAGGAGTACCGGCGCTTCGTGCTCGCCAAGGGCCACCGCATTCCTTACGTCAACGAGAAATGGGCCAAACCATACAACTGGGACAGGACAACCAAGATGTTCCCCGCGGGTAAGGACAAGCACCCCGTAGTTCTCGTCAGCTACGAAGATGCCAAGGCGTACTGTGACTGGGTGGGAAAGGAGCTTCCCACCGAAGCGCAATGGGAGAAGGCGGCCCGCGGCGTCAATGGACAGGTGTACCCCTGGGGCAACGCAGACCCCTCCGACGCGCTCTGTAACTTCAACAACTTCAAGCGAGGCACCACCCCGGTCGGCTCATACCTCGCAGGTGCAAGCCCCGATGGCGTCATGGACATGGCTGGAAACGTCTGGGAGTGGTGTAAGGATTTCTACAAGAAGGACTTCTACCAGACTGCCGGGCGCGGAGCCGACCCGGCGTGCACGCAGAATACCGGCTTGAGAGTCCTCAGAGGCGGCTCATGGGTCAATTCAAGGGACATACTGCGGTCTTCGAACCGCTACTGGGGCGAACCCCGCAAGAAGGCTATCACTATCGGATTCAGAACAGCGCTCACGCATTAGTGAGCAGGTGAACGGCGCACGGAATCGTACGAAAGGATGTCAGGATGAGGAAGAGTGAGAAGGCAACGGTAGTCCTGGGCGTAACCGGGGGAATAGGCAGCGGCAAGTCAGCAGTGGCCCAGAGGCTCGCTTCCATGGGCGCTATCCTTGTCGATGCGGATAAGATAGCCTCGTCCCTGCTGGGTGAGCGCAAGGTCAAGGAAGAGATTGTCGAAGAGTTCGGCGAGTCGGTGCTCGATGGCCACGGAAACGTCTACAGGACCTACCTGGCACACGCGGCATTCGAGTCCAAGAAAAACCTCGAGAAGCTCAACAAAATAATGCACCCGCGTATCAAAGACGAGATACAGTCGCAGGTGGCGAAGGTGGAACAGGCCCTTGCAACGAAAGGCAGAGCCAACAAGGAGAAGGAGCTGGTAGTCATCGACGCGCCTCTCCTGTTCGAGTCCGGCATCGACAAGATTTGCGACTCCACGCTTTTCGTCGATACAGACCTGGAAACACGCCTGAGCCGTACCGAGGAGCAGCGCGGCTGGACCAAGGACGAGCTCGACAGAAGGGAGAACTTCCAGGAATCACCGGCAAAGAAGAAGAAGAAAGCCACCCTTGTGGTCAGCAACGCGGAAACTCTGGAGAAGCTCGAAGAGCAGTTGAAGGGAATCTACGAGCAGTTGAAAGCTGCTCCCAAGAAGCCGGGAGGTAGAAAGCAAGTGGAAGAACACGAGACAGGCGAGAAGCTGCAGAAGGCCCCTTCGAAAGAAAGCGCCGAACACGAGACAGGCGAGAAGCCGCAGAAGGCCCCTTCGAAAGAAAGCGCCGAACACGACAAGTACGAGGAAATCAAGCGTGCAGAGGTGCATATAACGCAGTTGCAGAAAATGACAATGAAGGAGCTGCAGGAAACTGCGAAGAAAGAGGGCATTCATGACTACAGTGGCCTGAAGAAGCAGGACCTTATCTTCAAGATACTCAAGGAGCGCGTCAAGCAGAACGGACTCATGTTCGGAGAGGGCGTCCTTGAAATACTCCCGGATGGCTTCGGCTTCCTGAGAAGCCCGCAGTATAATTACCTCCCGTGCGCCGACGATATCTACGTCTCTCCCTCGCAGATACGACGCTTCGGCCTGCGGACCGGCTGCACCGTGAGCGGGCAGATAAGGCCGCCGAAAGACAACGAGCGCTACTTCGCCCTGCTGCGCGTCGAGGCGATAAACTACAAGGACCCTGAAGTGCTCTCGAAGACCGTGGTATTCGAAGACCTCACCCCGCTGTTCCCCGACGAGCGGCTGCGACTCGAGACCGCGCCTGACGAAGTGGACATGCGCATAATGGACCTCGTAACGCCCATCGGCAAGGGGCAGCGCGGCCTCATAGTCGCCTCGCCCAGGACAGGCAAGACTGTGCTGCTGCAAAAAATCGCCAACTCAGTAGCGACCAACCACCCCGAGGTCTACCTCATTATCCTGCTCATCGACGAGCGGCCCGAGGAAGTCACCATGATGGAGCGCTCCGTCAGCGCAGCCGAGGTGATATCCTCGACCTTCGATGAGGCAGCCTCCAGGCACATCCAGGTCTCCAACATGGTGATTGAAAAGGCCAGGAGTCTCGCGGAGTACGG